>NYYJ01000069.1 GCA_002686755.1 Verrucomicrobiales bacterium | reverse complement strand
GAACTGAGACCGGCAGACGATAGCCAAGCCGATGGGGATCGTCCAACCCCAAACCGCACCGGCTTGGCCAAGCGGGGGGCAATTGCCTTGAGTCGCGCCGGGCCAGACGGTAGGTTGCCTGTGTCAGGGCCCACGGAGTGCGGACTTACGAACCCCGCCAGGGCCGGAAGGCAGCAACGGTAGTTTGCTTCGTATTTGCCGTGGTCACCCTGGCGTTTCCCGCTCCCCCAAACTTGCCCTTGGCCAAGCGCCGTGGCTACTCTGCGCCCGTGAACCTGTCCCGATATTTTTGCACGACCATCGTCGCCTTGGCCGCGCTCGGCTTGGCCAAGCCAGCCGACGCGCTTGCCGCCGACAAGCCGAACATCGTGATCATCCTCGTCGACGATCTCGGCTACGGCGATCTTTCCTGTTACGGCGCAGGCGATCTGCNGTCGCCGGGCATCGACTCGCTGATGGCCGACGGGATGCGGTTCGATTCGTTTTANGCCAANTGCCCGGTCTGCAGNCCGACGCGAGCGGCGTTGTTGAGCGGGACGTATCCTGACATCGCCGGTGTGCCGGGTGTGATCCGCACCCATTCGCAGAACAATTGGGGCTGGCTGTCGCCGGACATCACCCTGCTGCCGGAAGTGCTGAAGGGGGCGGGNTATCACACGTCGATCATCGGCAAATGGCACCTTGGCCTCGAGGAACCNAACACGCCGAACGGCCGCGGNTTCGACTATTTTANGGGCTTCCTNTGCGACATGATCGANGACTACTACAAACACCGGCGTCACGGCATCAATTACTTCCGGGAAAACCGCCGGGAGATCGATCCNCCCGGCCACGCCACCGACCTGATCACCGAGTGGGGCATCGATTACGTGAACAGCCGCAAGGGGAAGGAGGAGCCGTTTTTCATGTACCTCGCCTACAACGCGCCGCACACGCCGATCCAGCCGCCGCCCGATTGGCTCGAAAAAGTGAAGGCCCGCGAGCCGGGCATCAGCGACAAACGGGCCAAGCTGGTCGCGCTNATCGAGCACATGGACGACGGCATCGGCCAGGTGATCGATGCCTTGAAAAAGAACGGCCAATACCAAAACACGCTGACGATTTTCAGCAGCGACAACGGCGGNCAGGTCAACGTCGGCGGCANGAACGGCCATCATCGCGGCGGCAAACAGGACATGTACGAAGGCGGCCTCAAAGTGCCGACCTGCGCCGTCTGGCCCGGCAGGATCAAGTCCGGCACGCGCAGCAACCTCGTTGGCATCACGATGGACCTGTACCCCACAGCCTGTGCCGTAGCGGGAGCCAAAGTGCCCAGTTACGTTGAAGGCAAAAGCATCCTGCCAACCTTGCTTGGCCAAGCGCAGTCATTCGAACGCGATCTTGTTTTTGTCCGGCGCGAGGGTGGCCTGCGCTACAACGGGCAGGACTACCACGCCTTCCGTCGGGGCGACTGGAAACTCGTTCACAATTCCCCCTTCGAGCCGTACGAGTTGTACAACCTCAAGAGCGATCCGCTCGAGCAACAAGACTTGGCCAGGAGCAACCGAAAAAAATTCACCGAGCTCGCGACCGCGCTGCGCTTCCACTATCAACGCGCCGGCCGCGTTCCGTGGCAAAAACCGTGACACGCCGCTTGGCCAAGCGCTTGCTTGGATGTGAGCTGACTCAAAAAACACCCTTTCGGAACTTCCATTTGGACAGCCTCGCTGGATTCGATTAGCTTCCGGTGCATGAGCGAGGAGTCCCGGTTGGTGTCTGTTAGGGAGCTGTTGGTGCAGGATGGCGTGAGAGTGGGGGACCGTGTGCGGTTGCAGGGCTGGGTGCGCACGCGGCGTGATTCCAAGGCCGGCCTGTCGTTTGTGCAGTTGCACGATGGCTCCTGCTTTGATCCGGCACAGGTGGTGGCGCCGGGGGAACTGGATAATTACGCCAGCGAAGTGCAGCACCTCACCACCGGTTGCTCGTTGATCGCTGAGGGCGAGGTGGTCGCTTCCGAGGGCAAAGGCCAAAGTGTTGAGGTTCAGGCCACGCGCATCGAACCGGTGGGCATGGTGGACGATCCCGAAACGTACCCCATGCCGGCCAAGCGGCACACGTTTGAGTACCTCCGCGAGCAGGCGCATCTACGCGTGCGCACCAACGCCTTTTCCGCGATGGCGCGCGTGCGACATTGCGTGGCCAACGCCATTCACCGGTATTTTCATGAGAATGGTTTTTACTGGGTCCACACGCCGATTGTGACCGGCAACGACTGCGAGGGAGCGGGCGAGATGTTCCGCGTGAGCACGCTGGATCTGGAAAACCTCCCGCGCACTGAGGTGGGCGCAATTGATTTTGCTCAGGATTTTTTTGGCAAAGAAACCAACCTCACCGTGTCCGGCCAACTCAACGTGGAGAGCTACTGCCTCGCCCTGAGCAAGGTGTACACCTTCGGCCCCACCTTCCGCGCGGAAAACTCCAACACCTCACGGCACTTGGCTGAGTTTTGGATGATTGAGCCGGAGATTGCCTTTGCCGATTTGTCGGATGATGCCGACCTGGCGGAGGATTTTCTAAAAAATATTTTCCGCACGCTGCTCGATGAGCGCGGCGATGACATGGCGTTCTTCCAGCAGCGTGTCGACAAGGGCTGCATCGAGCGGCTGGAGAAATTTGTCGACGCCAGCTTCGAGCGCATGGATTACACAGATGCCATTNCGCGTCTCGAAAAGGCCGTGGCCGACGGTCACAAGTTTGAGTACCCCGTGCAGTGGGGCATGGACCTGCAGAGCGAACACGAACGCTGGCTCACCGAGGAACACATCGGCCGGCCGGTGGTGGTGATGAATTATCCGAAAGACATCAAAGCCTTTTACATGCGCATGAATGACGACGGCAAAACCGTCGCTGCGATGGACGTGCTGGCACCGGGCATCGGCGAGATCATCGGCGGCTCCCAACGCGAGGAACGCCTCGACGTCCTCGACGCGCGTCTGGATGAGATGAATTTGGACAAAGCCGATTACTGGTGGTACCGCGACCTTCGCAAGTACGGCACCGTCCCCCACGCCGGCTTCGGCCTCGGCTTCGAGCGCACGCTCATCTACGCCACCGGCATGGCCAACGTGCGCGACGTGATTCCGTTCCCGAGAGCACCACGCAGCGCGGCGTTTTAGCGCGGCTCAATCGGGGAGAGTACAGCTCACGGTGAGTGCGTCTCCGGTGTTGATCACTATTTGTTCGGTGAGATGTATCGTGAGGGCGAGGTGCTCAGTCGCGAGTGTTACCTCACGATGGGATCCGCGATTCGTGACCGACTGAACCGTACCGCTGAACGCGGGTGAGCGGTCGCTGACACGCCATTGATGTGGCCGTACCGGGACGACCCGGCCCGTGCCGTTTTCGCTCGGAATCGAGTGTGGCGCGTTGGGCAGAAGGCCAGCCGGGATGAAATTCGTTTTACCGAACAGTCGGGCGACGTGTTGGCTGACCGGTCGATCGTAAACTTCGCCGGGCGTTCCGATTTGCTCCGCTGCGCCCTCCCGCATGACGACCATCCGATCTGCCATCGCCATGGCATCCTCGATGTCGTGTGAAACAAACAGCACGGTGGTGTCGGTTTCGCGGAACAACTTGAGCAACTCAGTGCGCACAGAATCCCTCAACTCAGGGTCGAGATGACTGAGTGGCTCATCGAGCAGCAGGAGCGTAGGTCTCGTGGCCAGGGCGCGCACGAGTGCGACGCGCTGTTGCTGGCCGCCTGAAATCTCGTGCGGAAAACGCTGCTCCAGTCCGCCGATACCGGCCAATTCGATCAGTCGCTTGACTTGCTTGGGATCGTCCGCGGCTCCCTTGCCGAAGGTTATGTTTTGCTGAACTGTCTTGTTGGGAAACAGTGCGTAGTCCTGAAACACCAGTCCGCAGTCGCGCTTTTCCGGCGGGACAAAAACGGACGGACTGTTCAGCGGTTTTTCGTCGAGCACGACTTCGCCTGTGTCCGGTGTTTCGAGGCCGGCGATGATGCGGAGCAGTGTGGTTTTGCCACTGCCACTGCCTCCAATGAGCGCGACGATCTCGCCACGTTCGCACTCGAAACTGACACCATTGACCGCAGGCGCATCGTTTGCGGTGTATTGTTTTGAGATGTTTTGAATGGAGAGTAGCTTCATTTTTCCGGGGTGCGCATTTGTCGGTTGAGCCAAATCACTGGCAGCANGCTGACGAGGATGATGCAAAGCGCAGGCACGGACGACTCTGGAATCTGCGCCTGTTTGGCGAGGTCGAACGTACGCGTTGAGAGCGTTTCGAAATCAAATGGGCGGAGGACCAGCGTGAGTGGCAGTTCCTTAATCGTGTCCACAAAAACGAACAAACCCGCCGCGACGAGCGCGTTGCGGAGCAGCGGCACGTTTATCTGGAACAGAGATCGCGCTGCGTTGGCCCCGAGCGACCGCGCGGCGTTGTTAAGTTGCGCGCAGTTCCGCTCCATGCCGGAGTCGATCGGTTGCCAAGCGACAGCGAGGAATCGGATGACATACGCCAGCACCAACGCCGCGAGCGAGCCGGTGAGCACCCAGCCCGTGGTTCGTGTCACCTGTCCGGCGATCAGCAGGATACCCATCGCGATCACCGCGCCCGGGACGGCGTAGCCGAGGATGGCCAAGCGGTTGGTAGCCCCGACGGTTCGGCTGCCAAAGTANCTCGCCGTGTAGGCCAAAAACAACGCGAGCACCACCGTGGCCAAGCCGGCTGCCGTCGCGACCCCGACGCTGTTGAGCGTGAGCTTCAGGAAGCTTGCATCGAGCACCTTGCCGGCGTTGAAGCTCGCCCAGTAGGCCAAGCGCGAGAGCGGCAGCACGAAACCGATCACCAGCGGCAGCAGGCAGCAGAGAATGGCCAAGCCGGCCTTCGCTTGGCCAAGCGCATAACGTTGGAACGGCCGGTCCGCTTGGCTGCTTTTGTGGAACCTGGCCCCGAAGCGCAGCCACTTTTCCAGCACCAACAAAAACAGGATCAGCGCCATCAGGCAGGCGGCCAAGCGCAACGCGCCCTGCAGATCGCCCATCGAGAGCCAGGTGCGAAAGATGCCGGTTGTGAATGTTGGCACGTTGAAGTGCTCCACCGCGCCGTAGTCATTGAGCGTCTCCATGATCACCAGCGCCACTCCGCCGACGATCGCCGGCCGGGCCAAGGGCAGGGCAACCCGCCAAAACGTAGACTGCGGGCCGTGGCCAAGCGTGCGCGCCGCCTCGATGCACTGGCTGCTTTGGCGCGCGAACGCCGCGCGCGCCACGAGGTACACATACGGGTATAGCACCGCCGCGAGCACTACGATCGTGACCGGATAAACCATCGTGTCGCTCAGCAGGGTCATCGCCTCGGGGCTGATGTTGAGTCGAACCCAGATGAGTAATGGGGTTAGTTGGTCGAGCAGATCGAAGTAGGCGTAGGCCGCGATGTAGGTGGGAATGGCGAGCGGCAGGATCAGTGCCCACTCGAAAAATTTGCGCCCCGGAAACTCNCAGCATGCCACCAGCCATGCGGTNGAGACNCCGAGTAATACAGACAGCACCGCCGTGCCGAGGACAAGGATGACCGAGCCCTTGAGGTAACGGCCGAGAACCGTGTCACGAAGGTGTTCCCAGTTTTCCGCCGGGCTGGTGAGATGCCACAACACCTCGGCCATCGGCAGGAAAAGAATCAGCCCGAGTATCAGGGCGGAGATCGTCCAAGCGTTTAGCTTGAAACGAATCTCCTGCTTGAGGTGGCGCAACCGGTGCTGCGCGATGTTGATCAGGTAAGCAGCCAAGCCGGCGGGACGTTACTCCCAACCGGCGAGGTCGAACAGCTTTACAGCCTCGGCATTTTTCGCGCCGAGAACGGAGAGGTTCACGTCATCAGCCTTGAACGATCCCCAGCTTTTGAGCAGCTCCGACTTGTTGTTTTTGATGATCACCGGGTACTCGTGGTTTACGTTGCCGAAGGCCTCCTGCGACTTGGCGCTGGTGAGGAACTCCAAAAAGCGAATGGCTTCCTTCTTGTTTTTCGCGCTGGCCGTCACGCCTCCGCCGCTGACGTTGATGTGTGCGCCGCGGCCGTCTTGGTTCGGGAAAAACACACCCACCTTCGCTGCCACTTCGCGGTCGGCTGCCACGGCGGAGTTGGCGAGGATGCCGAGGTAATACGTGTTCATGATGGCCACATCCGCCAGACCGGCGGCGACGGCACGCGCCTGGTCTCGGTCACTGCCGCGCGGAGAGCGGGCCATGTTTTTGCGAACCGCCTTGGCCCAAGCGAGTGCTTTGTCTTTCCCGTTGGCAGCGATGATCGAGGCGAGCAGCGACTGGTTGTAAATGTTGCTCGACGAACGGGCGACCACGCGGCCCTTCCACTCCGGCTTGGCCAACGCTTCGTAGGTGGATAGGTCGCTTGGCTTCACGCGGTCCTTCGAGTAGACGATCACCCGCGAGCGGACGGTCATGCCGAACCAGTGTCCCTCGGGATCACGCATCGGGGCCGGGACTTTTTTGGCCAGTGCCCTGGATTTGACCGGTTGCAGGACGCCGGCGGCCTTGGCCCGGTGAAGACGCCCGGCGTCGACCGTCAACAACNCGTCGGCCGGTGAGTTTTTGCCCTCGCTGATCAGTCGCTGAATCAGTTGATCCGCACTGGCCTTGACCACGTTGATCTTGATCCCGGTTTCCTTGGTAAACTGTTTGAACAGAATCGCATCCGAGTCGTAGTGGCGGTGCGAATAGACGTTTAATTCAGCTGCCGAGACAGAAACACCGGCTAGGAGACCAAGAGCAAAAAACGATTTCAAAAAAGATTTCATGACAAACCGCGCGAGCGGCTCGCCAAAGTGAGACACAGTCTCAACTATGTCAAGCATCCAGTTTTGATTCACGAGGGCGGTCGTTCCGCAACAACGACCGTGCCACAGTCTGGCTGTCAGGAACGAATATGGCTCGACAAGAAACATCCCCGGATTGTGCTGACAATCGCCAATTATCAATTACCGAGACTGACCCCTTTATGCCGGACACAATCTTGAGTGCCTTTAGCTATCATCTGCTTCAATAAAATCTATCGGTTGAAAACCAAAACCCGAGGCATCCTCTACCAAAAAGGCCCACAGAACTACCCGCCCAAGCTCAAGAGATAAAACAAGCGTTTGGCCAAGCGGCATCGAAGAAGGTTGGCTGGTCATTGGCTTGGATTCCCGGCAGAATGAGCGCGATGTTCAAGGGACTCTTTACTGTGCTCGCGCTGGCCGCATCTGTGCCGGGCGTGTTTGCGGTCAAGCCAAATGTCATTCTCGTGATGGCCGACGATCAGGGATGGGGCCAGACTGGCTACCAAGAACATCCCGCACTCAAAACACCGCACCTCGATGCGATGGCAGCGAACGGCCTGCGATTCGACCGTTTCTACGCCGGCGGCCCGGTCTGCTCCCCCACCCGCGCGACGGTGCTGACCGGGCGCACGCATGATCGCACTGGAGTTTTTGATCACGGCTACGCCCTTCGAAGTCAGGAGAAGACGCTTGGCCAAGCGATGAAAAGGGCAGGGTACGCGACCGGCCACTTTGGAAAGTGGCACCTAAACGGGCTTCGTGGGCCGGGTGCTCCGATCTTCAGGGATGACTCTCATCATCCCGGGACGTTTGGTTTCGACGAATGGTTGTCGGTTACAAACTTTTTCGATCGCAACCCGATCATGAGTCGCAAAGGTAAGATTAAGGAATACTCAGGCGACTCGTCGGAAATCATTGTTAATGAAGCATTGAAATTCATCAAAACCAATGCGAGAGCAAATAAGCCGTTCTTTACGGTGATTTGGTACGGCACCCCTCACGATCCTTGGACTGCAGCCAAAGCAGACAAAAAGTCGTTCACGAAATTGAGCCCAAAAGCACAGGAACATTACGGTGAGTTGGTGGCAATGGACCGCAGCATCGGCATGTTGCGCAAAGGCTTGCGCGAAATGGGTGTGGCTCAAAACACGTTGGTTTGGTTTATGAGCGATAATGGGGGACTGCCAAGGCTCGACCCGCCTACGACTGGTGGTCTTCGGAGTTTCAAAGGCAGCATGTATGAGGGTGGCCTTCGCGTGCCNGCAATCATTGAATGGCCGAAAGGTATCAGCAAAGTTCGTGTCACCAAACATCCGGCGGGTGCAGTTGATATTTTTCCGACCATCGCCGAGGTTGCCGGCTTGGAAAAATCAGACCTGCTTAAACCTCAGGACGGGATGAGCTTGGCCAAGTTGTTTTTAAAAGAACTGGGTCCTCGCCAAAAGCCGTTGCCCTTTCGAAGCCGTGGACGTGTTGTGGTTGTCGACAACGACTACAAAATGATTTCGTTTCCCGATAATGGCAAAACTCGTTACGAACTATACAACTTGGCCAACGACACGGGCGAACATGACAACCTAGTTAAGAAAGAACCCAGGATCTCCAATCGTCTTCGCAAAAGGCTCAAAGCAATCGACGACTCGGTGACTGCCAGTGTGAACGGGCAGGATTATCCCGAGAAAAAAGTCGCTCCACAGCCGCCGCGGATTTTTTGGTGGGAGAGAGAATCATATCGCCCGTATTTTTCCGAATGGATTAAGCGCCCCGAATACGGCCCGCGCCTGAAGCGCTATATTGAGTCTCAAAAGTAAAATGAAACGGATTGCCGTGCTGATCCTTTGCCTGCTGGCCACATTGGCCGGGGTCGAGGCAGCCAAGCCGAATGTATTGTTCATCGTTATTGACGACATGAACGACTGGATCTCGCTGCTCGATTCGCGGTCGCCAATCAAAACCCCAAACCTTGAGCGCTTGGCCAAGCGCGGCACGCTATTCACCAACGCCTACTGCATTTCCGCTGCATGCAATCCATCCCGAGTGGCCACACTGACAGGACTCCGCCCTAGCACCAGTGGTGTTTACGGCAACAATAGCGATTGGCGCAGGGCTTTGCCTAAGCGACGAACCCTGATGCAGCAATTCCAGTTGGCAGGCTATTCGGTTCGTGGAGCAGGGAAGATTTTTCACCACCATTTCAACGGAGCATTTCACGACGACGCTTCGTTTGATGATTTTCTTTCGATGGCTCCACAAAACATGCCGCCCAAGAAATTAAACCGAGCACCCAAGTACGGTTCCCGCAACACCGACTGGGGTGCTTGGCCAAGTGACGAAAAAAACACCATCGACTTTCGTACTACGGAGTACTGCATCCGCGCATTGACTTCCTCCCCGATCGACAAACCTCTCTTTTTGGCCTGCGGAATCTTCAAACCTCACTCGCCCTTTTTCGCCCCACCAAAATATCATGCCAAACTTTCGGAGATCCCAACCCCCATCCGACTCAAAAGTGATGGGAATGACCTTCCCGCTGGCGCGCTCAAGNTGATGCAAAACAAAAAATGGTTTTGGAGCGGCATGTCCGCACTCGACAGACGCATTCCGGGTTCCTATGACGATTTTATCCGGGCCTACGCCGCCTGCTGTCTATTTGCTGACGCTCAAGTCGGGCGTCTTCTCGATGCGCTCGATCAGAGCCCCATTGCAAAAAACACCATTATCGTTCTCTGGTCCGATCACGGGTTTCATCTAGGGGAAAAAGATCACATCGAGAAATTCGTCCTTTGGGAAAAAGCGAACCACGTGCCGTTTATCATCTCGGCACCGGGTATTGGTACACCTGGTTCCCGCTGCGAAACACCGGTCGACCTCACGGTGCTTTACCCCACACTCCTTGACCTTTGCGGCATTAAAAACCGCTCGTACTACGATGGGAAAAGCGCTCTGCCGTTGCTCAAAAACCCCAAGGCAGAATGGGATCATCCAGCAATCAGCACCTACGGCAGAAACAACCACACCCTCCGAACACAGCGCTGGCGCTATATCCGATATGCGGACGGCACCGAGGAATTATACGACCATCAAAACGACCCCAACGAATGGACCAACTTGGCCATGCGAGAATCCGCGCAAACTCATCTCGTGAAGCTCCGCGACCGGCTAAAGTTTAGCCAAGATGCCGAACCCGTGTCTGATCTGCGCAAACCGAAGGCCAGGCGCTGAGCTATTTTTTAAGTGGCAGCGTAGCAGGCTTTAGGTAGGTTCCACGCATGCGAGCTACCAAACTTCTACTGGCAACTGCTTTTCTTTCCTTCGTAGCACTTGGTCAAGCGGAGGAGTCATCAGAAAAAAAACTCCCGCTCATATTCGAGGAGGATTTCGAGAAGGGACACAAACGATGGGAGGTCACGGACAAAAAAAGCTGGACTCATCGCATGGTCGACGGCAACCACGTCTTTGGGATCAATCGACGCAACAGTGACTACAAGCCAAAAGTCCGCAGTCCCTATCACATAGCTCTCATCAAAGATGTGAACATCGCCGACTTCGTGCTGACATTCGACGTGAAAAGCACTAAGGACACCGGGGGACATCGCGACTGTTGCGTGTTTTTTAACTGGCAGGATGCCGAGCATTTTTACTACTGTCACTTTGGGGCAAACCCCGACCCGCACAGCGGGCAAATCATGATCGTGAAGGATGCTCCACGCAAAGCCATGACCGAAAACAAAAACAAAACACCGTGGAAAAATGAGACGTGGCACAAGATCAAAGTCGTCCGCGACACGAAGAAAGGTACCATCGAAGTTTACTTTGACGACATGAGCAAACCGCACATGAGCATCATCGACAAAACCTTTGGCAAAGGTCGCATCGGTATCGGATCGTTCGACGACATGAACGACTTTGACAACATCAAGTTGTACGGGCGTTGAACCGGAAGAATGCGCCAACACGTTTTCCGGAATTAAAAGTTGGGTAGCAATGATAAGTGCCACTGTTCTTGTGGAAATCTCCGTTGATTAGATATTATCCAACTCTGATTGCTTTGTTGCTGCCACTGGTGGTTTTGGCCGAGGCGAAGCAGCCTCCCAATATTGTTTTCGTTCTCTTCGATGATATCGGCTACGGCCAGCCGAAGGCCTACCGGGCTGATTCCAGCTTCAAGACGCCGAATATTGACCGGTTGGCCAAGCAAGGGATGCGCTTCACCGACGCGCACTCGGCCGCCGCCAACTGCACACCGACGCGCTACGGTGTGCTGACCGGCCGATATCCATGCCGAATCGGTCAATTCGGTGTACTGAAGACCTACTCTGCCCCGATCATTCCCAAGAGACGTCTCACAGTGGCCTCCTTTCTTAAGGGGCGGGGCTACCATACTGCCTGCATCGGCAAGTGGCATCTCGGTATGAAGTGGGTTGATGGAATACCGGGCACGGAAAAGCAGCTTCCCATTGGCGCCCGGCTCATCGATGGCCCCAACGCGCTCGGCTTTGATTATTTCTATGGCTTTACCCACGCCCGCAACATCGGCTCGATCATTGAACAGGACAGGGTGGTGGCCAACGTGAAAGCGATCGAGAACCAGCCACTGATGATCGCCAAGGCCGTCAAGTACATCGAGGAGCGTTCCAGGGAGAAGAAGCCGTTTTTCCTCTATTTCCCCATGTGCCCGCCCCACAGTCCGATTGTTCCGGCGGCCGAGTTCGTCGGCAAGAGCGGGATCACTGGCAAGGAAGGCAAATACGCCGACTGGGTCTATCAGGGTGATCACATGCTGGGCCAGATCATGGATGCGCTCAAACGAACCGGTCAGGAAAAGAATACCCTGATNATCGCCACCGGCGACAACGGCGCGGCCAGACGGCCTTATCCTCCATTGAGGGAGGCCAAAAGCAGCATTTACGAAGGCGGTCATCGGGAACCTTTCGTGGCCCGTTGGCCGGGTAAAATTAACGCTGGCTCCGTGAACCATGATGTCATTTGCCTGAACGATCTTTTTGCGACTTGCGCGGACATCCTTGGTGATGATTTACCCCCCGACGCTGCCGAGGACAGCGTGAGTATCTTGCCCGGTTTGCTGGGGGAAACGACCGGGCCAATTCGTGAGGCGACCATACATCAGGCACCTGCTGGCNTGGCGATTCGACAGGGGCCTTGGAAACTCGTCATGTATCGAAATGGCAACCGCGAGCTCTATAACTTGAAGGACGACATCAGTGAAACCAGGGATTGTTCCAAGACCAATAGGGAAGTGGCGGGGCGATTGGAGAAGTTGATGAAAAGCTACATCGACCGCGGTCGAAGCACACCGGGCCCGGTGCAGAAAAATGAANTTGAACTTCAGTTTGGCAACTCTGGGACAAAGAAGCGAAACAAAAAAAATCATCCAAAGGGAAAATAAAACCATGAGAATCACGCTGACCATTCTGCTGGCGTCATTGCTTGTCCCGAACACAGGGAAAACCGCTGCGTTAACTCGGGATCGACCTAATATTCTGTTTATCATTGCCGATGACCAGTCGCCGTTTGACCTGAAGGTTTACAACCCAAGGTCGGCGCTCCAAACGCCGAACATCGACCGTCTTGCGGCCCAGGGCATGGTGATTGACGGCGCGTACCAGATGGGCTCGTGGGTGGGAGGTGTATGCACTGCCTCGCGCCACATGATCATGAGCGGCCGCACCGTGTGGCACATCCCGGATAAGCCTGGTCGAATGATGAACCCTCACGTGAACAACCCCATCCTCGTGCCGCCGGGCTTGGCCAAGTTCNCCCTGCCCGCCGTGTTCAACCGCGCCGGCTACGACACTATGCGCACCTGTAAAAATGGCAACAGCTATGCGGACGCCAACGAACTATTTCAAGTGCGACGAGATGGAACCCGGCGCGGAGCTTCGGATGAAAGGGGAAGCGCCTGGCACGCCGATCAAGTCCTGGATTATCTGAATGAACGCGAATCAGCCAAGGATACAGATCCCTTCCTGATTTATTTCGGCTTTTCCCATCCGCATGATGTGCGTGATGGCAAACCAGAGCTGCTGGCAAAGTACGGTGCAGTGAATCATGAAGATAAAACGACNCTGCCNNCGGCAAATCCCAAACAACCTGCCTTGCCCGTCAATTATTTGCCCAAGCATCCCTTTGACCACGGTCACACCACCGTGCGTGATGAAGTAGGGGTGAAGGGTGTTTGGGAGCGGCGTGATGAACGGACCATTCGCAACGAGATCGGTCGCCAGTTTGCCTGTAGTGAGAATATTGATATCCAGATCGGGCGGGTGCTCAAGAAACTCGAGGTGATGGGCGAACTGGACAACACATACATCTTTTACACCGCCGATCACGGCATGGCCATCGGTCGTCACGGTCTGCAAGGCAAGCAGAATATGTACGATCATACCTGGCGCATACCATTTATTGCGAAGGGGCCGGGCATCAAGGCCGGCTCGCGGGCGAAGGGAAACATTTATCTACTTGATGTGCTGGGCTCGATTTGTGATTTGGCAGATATNCCAGCTCCGGCNACCTCGGAAGGCATCAGCTTCAAGCCAGTGCTTCTGGATAAAAAGGAAACGGTGCGTGATACTCTTTACGGGGTGTACTGTGGCGGCGGACGGCCGGGGACGCGCTGTGTCAAACAGGGCGACTGGAAATTGACGAAGTATCAAGTGGANAAGACTGGAGTNCAGNACACCCAGCTTTTCAACTTAAAGGAAAACCCCCACGAGTTTATCAAGGAACATCACGATCCCAAGGTGGTTGCGTTGACCGGAATCAAGCCAACCCAAAATCAGCTGAACCTTGCGGACAATCCAAAGTACGCCGTAAAGCTTAAGGAAATGGAGGCCTTGCTTCTATCCGAGATGCGTCGCCTCGACGATCCGTACCGTCTTTGGAACCAGCCGGGTGACGGACTTGAGACTCCGAAAATCAAGGAGAGATCAGGCAAGGGGAAGCGGCTGAAAAATAGTCGATGAAACCGACTTCAAATACGTGGCCAAAAACAGCAAGATGGAGGTGTTGCTGCGAAAGGAGATGCAGCGGCTGGACGATCCGTACCGGTTGTGNGATCAGTCCAATTGACAAACAGCAACATGAAATGCCCCATGCCGTTCAACAGTTGACTGCGTGTTGTTTCCAAACGGTACACCGGTTTCTAAGCGCGCTGGTTTTTCTGCTGGCGACGTTCATCGCACAGGGGGCGACTGTTTCCGTCGGCNTGTCGAAGGTGGACGTGACGCCGACGCATTCGGTGTTGCTGGCCGGTTACGGGGGGCGAACGACCGAGCACGAGGGTGTCGACACGCCGCTCTGGGCGCGGTCGATGGTGATCGGCCAAACCAAGCCGGCGGTAATCGTCGTGCTCGACAACTGCGGCGTGACTCAGGCGATTACGGATCGCTTGGCCAAGCGCTTGGCCAAGCGCGGCGTGGCGGCCGATCGGCTCGTCGTCGCGACCACGCACACGCACAACGCTCCGACGTTGGTCGGTTACGCGCCGATCGTTTGGAAAGGCCGCACGACCCCGGAGCAGGATCAACGGGTTGAGGCGTACACGCAGTTTGCCATCGATAAAATGGAGCGCGCCGTCGCCGAGGCACTGGCTCGCCGCAAGCCGATGACGCTTGAGTGGGCGCAGGGCCGTGCAACGTTTGGCGGCAACCGGCGGGTCGTCAACGGCGGAAACTGGGCCGGGTTTGGGCATCAACGGAACGCCCCGGTCGACCACAGCCTCCCGGTGCTGGCGGCACGCGATGCGAACGGCGCGGTGCGCGCGGTCTGGGCGAATTACGCCTGCCACTGCACGACGGTGGGCGGGCGCAACCGCATCAGCGGTGACTGGGCCGGATTCGCCAACACGTGGATCGAGAAGGAATTTGGCGATGCGGTGTCGCTGATGACGATCGGCTGCGGCGCGGACGTCGGCCCACAACCAAGCGGCAACCTCGCCATCGCGGAGGATCACGGGCGGGCCATCGCCATGGAAACCAAGAGGCTGCTTTCGGAGAAAACGACCGCGCTCAAGGGCTCGCCCACGGTCACGGCCCGGCAAATCAAACTGCCATTGGCCAAGCCCAAACCTCGCGGGTATTGGGAGGAGCAACTAAAGTCCGGCGGGTTCCACCACCAACTCGCCAAGGCGATGTTGGCCAAGCTCGACGGAACCGGGGAGATTCCGGCGGAGGTGAGTTATCCGGTGTCGGTTTGGAAATTCAGCAACGACTTGGCGATGGTGTTTCTCGCCGGTGAGGTCGTGGTGGACTACTCGGTGCGGCTCAAGCGCGAACTCGATTGGTCGCGACTCTGGCTTAACGCGTGGGCCAACGACATGCCCGGCTACATTCCCTCACGTCGCATCCTGCGGGAGGGCGGCTACGAAGCCGACTTTTCGCAGGTCTATTACGAGCAACCCGGGCGGTACGATACTGCGGTCGAGGATCAGTTGGTCAGCACGATCCGTGACATGGTCGGCTCCGAGTTCGAGGCCAAGCCCGGACAGGAACCGTCGCCGTACCACAAACCGCCAAGTGGCGAGTCGATGGCTTTCAAACGGCTCGCGAGTTGGGCCGGTGGCGACCGGTCGGAAGCGGAGCAAATGTTGATTCAAAAACTACAACGATACGTGCGTATCGCTCAATCGGCCGTGGTGCGACTGACCTCGACTGATCAGGAGGAAACTGAGTGGCACAACTTCGCCGGCGACTTCGTGCATCGCTCGTTTATTCGTCAACAAAAAGTTGGGACGGAACTCGCTTGGGCAACACCGCCGTTTTCCAAGTTGGCCGGCACCGCGCTCGTCTACGGATTCAGCGGCGGGATCGGCTGGATCACCGAACCGAAAACCGACGGCTTTGCCCTCTTAATCGGCGGCAGGGAGAAACTCCGGTTCGACGTCACCAAAGAACCGGCCCGCTGGGTTTCGGAAGATGGTGCGGTCGAGCTGATTTATCTGCCGACCTGGACGAGCAGCGTGGACTCGGGCGGATTCTTTTTCGTGGCGCTGACGCAAATCCCGGTCAACGATGACGGAGCCGTGGAGTTCGCGGTCCGTTCGCTTGGCCAAGGCTCCAAACGCTGGTTCGCCCTCGACACAAAACAACCCAACCCGGCGCTTCTCCAAAAACTCGCCCAATCGCTGGACTGACCGGTTCAATCAAACTTTCGCTTCCGGTGGTCACCCATCTCGGGGGCGTCTTTGTAGACCTCGGGGCCGAAGTAGCGCAGGAGGACCAGTGGCTCGGTTTCGCTGGTGTTCTCGAAGGTGACGCCAGCTTTGGCGCCGGTTTCGGTGCAGAAGTATTCGTCCTCGGTCAGCTCGTGAAAGCGGATGAGCTTGGGGCTGTTGAGCGGCTGGCCGTTGATGGTGCCTTTGCCTTGCACGCAGATGCCGCTCCACGCGCCTTTGTCTTTGATGGTGCAGCGCACGCCGGGATCGACGGTGAGTTCCTTGGCGGTGAAAAGTTGCTCGCGCTTGATGCGGCCGTAAACGATCCAGCGATCGACGTAGCCTTCGCTGCGCGTGTCGGCCACGGGGATGGGCTCGAGGTAATGGCTGTCCTTGAAGTTTTCGTTCGTGTTGCCAGCCCAGTCGAGTTGGTCGACGATGAAATCAATGTCCTTGTGCTTGCTCTTGGGCATGTCTTTAACGAGTAAACTCCACGGCACTTCGCGGCCTTCGACGAGGTTTTGGTACATGCCAAAAACGTCACTGCCCCATTGCGGCTCGTAGGTGCAGAGGCTGCCGGGGGCGTGCAGGATGCACGGCGGGATGAGCCAGCCGGTGCCGGGCTTGAGGCGGTACGCGCGGCTGAGGTCGAGGATGCCGTTGTCGCCCTTGTTCCAATCCGCGAGGCATTTGCGCACCTGCGCCTTGGTCGTGCCCGGCTCGAGGCCCATGAAGGTGTACGGGAAATTGTTGCCGACGTTGTTGTGTTGTGGCGGGAAATAATAACTCTCCGGCTTGCCTTCCTGCCCGACCAGCTTGGCCTGCTTGGCGTTTTGGTGCATGTGATGCGGGATCGGGCCCATGTTGTCGAAGAACTTCGAGTACACCGGCCACTTGCCGTACTTCCTCCAGATGCGCTTGCCGATGATGTCCGCGCCGCACTCCGCCACCGCATCGCGCAGGGTGAACCGGTTGCGTCCGTGCACCACGTAGCTCAAGCCCTCATCCGGCACGCGACCCTCGTTGGCCGCCTCGGTGGTGGAGCCAAACCAACGCTCGTCAATGCCGCCGCGATTCAGGCCGTAGGCGTAGGTGTCATCCGGATGCAGCTTGAGCCGCAGGCCCGGTTGCAGGAATGAGCGCGGTACCCAAGCCGGCGCAAGCCGCAGCAGCCCACCGGTCGCTTCCAGCGCGGCATCCACATGCTTGCGGACATTCTTTTTAACGGTCTTCAGTTGTTTGACAGATGTGAGTGGCATGATGTTTTCAGATTAACCGGGCGGCAATGTGGCCAAAATAGCCGCCCAAGTCGAGTGCGGAACCGGGCTAAGCGTTGGCGGTCGTCGGTTCGTGTGCGTCCGCACGCAGGCTTGCGCGGGGACCGGTGCCGGATCAAAATACATCTTTCACATGGAAGCCCAACTTCACCCGTCCGATGAATCGCGCTTGGCCAAGCGGGTTCTGGCTGGCCAAGCGGGCCTGTCGCGGCGGCGGTTCCTGCAACTGGCCGCGCTGGGGAGCGCAAACGCCGGCGTATTACCGCAGGCCTTTGCCAAGCGCGATTTCAAGCTGAACTACATCCTGTCGTCCTCGATGTACGGCACGCTGCCCCTTTCGACGATTTTGCCCGAGGTGGCCAAGACCGGGGCGGCGACCATCGATATCTGGCCGCGTGCCCATGGCAACCAACGCGAACAGATGGAGAAAATGGGGTACGACCAGTTCGGTGCCCTGCTTAGGCAGCATGGCATCCGGCTTGGCTGCATCACCCGATACGACCTTGGGCCGTACAGGTTGCAGAATGAGATGAAGGTCTGCGCCAAACTGGGGGGAGACCAGTTGATCTGCGGCGGGAGCGGGCCCAAGGGATTGAGCGGTGACGAGTTGAAAAAGGCAGTGGGGACGTTCGCTGAAAAAATGAAACCCCACGCCGAGGCGGCCGAGTCAGCTGGGGTCAAGATTGGGATCGAAAACCACAGTAGCAACCTCATCAACACTCCCGATTCATTGAAGTGGCTGCTGGAATTTGCGCCATCGAAAAGCCTCGGGATTGCCATGGCACCGTATCACTTGGAAACGCTTGGCCAAGCGGCGACCGACCTGGCCAGGCTGATCCGGCAGTTGGGAGATCGGCTCTTCATGTTCTACGCCTGGCAATACGGCATGGGCTGCATGAAAAAACTGCCGAAGGAACAGGAACTTCTCCAAATGCCCGGCCGCGGTAAGTTGGATTTCACCCCAATAATTCGTTCACTTAAGTCGATCAATTACTCCGGCTACACTGCGATCTTCATGCACCCGGTCCCCCGCGGCATCCCCATCCTTCCTACTGCCGCCAAAACTACCGCCGAAATCAACCGCGCCCGATCCTACTTGGAAAAGTGTCTTACAAAGAGTTAACTCGTTTGCAGCCATGAGTGATACAAAGCAAAAGGTTCTGATTATTTTTGGGGATGCCGCTGAGACGGTGGATACGATGTACCCTTATTTCCGCCTGATTGAGGGCGGCTACGAGCCGGTGCTGGCTGCGCCTGAAAAGCGCGAATACCAGATGGTCATGCACCAGGTGAAACCGGGCTGGACGATCACGCGCGAGTGGGAGGGGTACACCATGCCGGCGGCGATCGCGTTCAAGCACATCAACCCGGAGGAGTATCTCGGCATTTTTTACAGCGGTGGCCGTGCGCCGGAATACATCCGCGAGGATGAAGATTTGCTCCGCATCACAAGGTATTTCTTCGAGAAAAATGCGCCGATTGCCAGTGTTTGCCATGGCGTTGAGATTCCCGCGCGCGCCGACTGCGTCCGGGGCAGGCGTATGGCCACGGTGCCCAAGGCCAAGTTCGACCTTGAGGTGTGCGGCGGCACGTTCGTCGATGAGCCGTGCGTGATCGACGGCAACCTTATTAGCGGCCGGACATTTTGGGATCACGGCCACTACATGGGCGCGTGGATGAAGTTGCTCGACGAAGCCCGCGCCGCCGGGTGATCGCTTGGCCAAGCGCTTGGCCAAGCAGAAAGCGAATGACATCGGGCGGGGGACTCCTGTACCTTCTCCCGGCCTTATGGGGGACAATCTGACATCCGGCCTGCGCCTGGCAATGTGGTGCGGGCCGCGAAACATCTCTACCGCGCTGATGCGTGCATGGGGTAACCGACCCGACACGTTCGTCGTCGACGAGCCGCTGTACGCGCATTACCTCCGCGAAACCAGGCTGCCGCACGCCATGGCCGACGAGATCATTGAGCGGTACGAGGCCGACTGGGAGGAGGTCGCCGCTTGGCTCACTGGCCCGATCCCCGAGGGGCGATCCATTTTTTATCAAAAACAGATGTGTCACCACATGCTACCCGCCGTCGGGCGCGACTGGCTTGGCCAAGTGACCAACTGTTTTCTTATCCGCGAGCCGCGCGAGATGCTCACGTCGCTGATGAAAAAACTCCCCAACCCGACGCTGACCGACACCGCGCTGCCGCAGCAACTCGAACTGTTCAACCACGTGCGCGAGTTGACTGGCGATGTACCGCCAGTGATCGACTCGACCGATGTGCTGCGCGAGCCGCGAGGTATGCTCAGCGCTCTTTGCGAGCAGCTTGGCTTGGCGTTCACCGAAGCGATGCTCGAGTGGCCTCCGGGCGTTCGCGAGTCAGACGGCATCTGGGCGAAGCATTGGTATCCGGAGGTTGAAACCACCACCGGCTGGCGTCCGTATAAACCGAAGGAGGTGCCGGTTCCAGACGCGCTCACCGGGGTACTCGGGCAGTGCAACGAGATTTATGAGCAACTTTACCCCCACCGCATCACGGCCTAACCGAAAATCATGCTCCAGAAATTCAATGAGAAAAACCGCGATCTGTTGATCAACATAAACGGCAAGCTGCTGCACCGCGACGAGGCCGGCATCAGTCCGTTCGACTCCGCCGTGCAGGGGGGCGATGCCGTGTGGGAAGGGCTTCGTGTTTACGACGGAAAAATCTTCCGCTTGGCCAAGCACCTCGAGCGGCTTCGCAGCTCGGCGCTCGCGTTGGCCTTCACGGAAATCCCGTCGGCCGAGGCGATCACGGCGGAGATCAAGCGCACGCTCGAGGCGAACGAGATGACCGACAACGCGCACATCCGGCTGACGCTGACGCGCGGCGTCAAGCTCACCTCAGGCATGGATCCGCGTCTCAACACCGCCGGCCCGACGCTGATCGTCCTAGCCGAGCACAAGGCGCCGGTTTACGACAAGAGCGGCTTGAGTCTCATCACGTCGAGCGTCCGCCGCCCGTCGCCCGACGTGCTCGACCCGAAGATCCACCACTGCAACCTGATCCAGTCGATCCTCGCCAAGATCGAGGCCAACCACGCCGGGGCGGACGACGCGCTGATGCTCGACTCCCGCGGCTTCGTCGCCGAGACAAACGCCACGCACCTGTTCGTCGTCGAGGGCAACACGGTAATCACCAGCCGCTTGGTCGCCTGTCCGGAGGGCATCACGCGCGAGGTCGTGCTGGGCTTGTGCCGCGACAACGGCATCCCGCACGACGTGCGCGATCTCTCGCTTACCGAGGTGTACCGCGCTGACGAAATGTTCTGCACCGGCACGATGGGCGAACTGGCGCCCGTCACGAAGGTTGACGGTCGGCCGATCGGCACCGGCGAGGGCGGCCCCATGACCCAGCGCTTGGCCAAGCTCTTCGACGCCACCGTCGCCGCCGAGGCCGAGCCGGTGCTGGGCTGATTTTTTGGGTCACATTCTAGGCGGGTTCGTGTAGGTTCCCCGGGCGATGACGATTGCTAACGTCCTACAGGTTTTATTGTTGATTCTCGGTGTGATGCTGGTTTTTCAGGCCTATTGGCTTGCCGGAACCGCCCTTTTCCCACGCTTGGTGGGCTCGGCGAGGGATCGCTACAAGAAGCCGTTTCGCACCACGCTCATCGGCCTGGTTGTGGTCGTGCCGGGCTTTTTTCTTGGGTTCATGGTGCTCGGACAGGCGTCTCAGCCGGTGTTCAAGGGCATCGGTTTTGTGGTCGGCAGCCTGCCGTTGCTCGCCGGGATGATCGGCTCGGCTGGGCTCTGCCAGTTGATCGGTTCCGGCCTTCCCGCGCCGGGCGACCAGAGCCAAAACTGGCGGCGCGTTTGGCGTGGCGGTTGGGTACTCAACTTTTGCTACCTGCTGCCGTTCGCCGGCTGGTTTGTCATTCTGCCGTTGGGGATCATTAGCGGTTGCGGTGCGTTCGTCACGTCGCTTTCCAGAAACAACGCCTCGCGAAACCGGGGCCGAAACACGGGACGCGCCCCCAGGCGCACGTCGCCCCCTGAGCCGGCGGCCAAGCTGGATGACGACTCGCCGCGCAGCTCGCGGTTGCAGCGCAGCCAGATTCCAAGCGGCGACGAGGCAGACAGGCCGAAGCCGCGCCCGCGTCGTCCGCGGCGTCCGTCCCGCCCGAAACAGGAGGAATGATGGCACTCAACCGGCGACGATTCCTACAGGCTGGCGGTGCTGCCGCCATGTTGGGAACCGCCGGTTGCGATGCACCGCAAAAGGCGCTCTGGCCAGTCACCGGGCTGCCCGGCGAGGCCAAGCCGCCGTTCACACCGCCCGGCGGCGGATCGATTGATCTTGCCACCCACGCGCTCAACCGCCTCACGTTCGGGCCGAGGCCGGGCCAGCACGAGCGCGTTCTCCGCTTGGCCAAGCGCGAGGAGGAGGCCGTGGCCAAATTCATCGACGCGCAGCTCGCGCCGGAGAAGATCAACGACGATCGCGCCGAGTTTCGCGTGCGGCGATTTGAGACACTCGCTCTCGCGCCGATCGGCGAGTTTTACGAGTTTCAGCCCGGGCTCCTGCGCGAGGAACTGACCCGCGCCACGCTGGCCCGCGCCGTCTACTCGGAGCGCCAGTTTCAGGAGGTGATGGTCCGGTTCTGGAGCGACCACTTCAACATCGACCTCTCCAAGGGCGACTGCAAATGGCTCAAGCCGGCGGACGATCGCGACGTCATCCGGCCGCACGCGCTGGGCCGATTCCCCGAACTGCTGGCCGCCTCCGCCAAGAGTCAGGCAATGCTCACTTACCTCGACGGCCGCGCCAACCGCGTGCGCCGGCCCGGCGACAAGCCGAACGAGAATTATGCCCGCGAGCTGCTCGAGCTGCACACGCTCGGCGTGCACGGCGGCTACACGCAGCGGGACGTGATGGAGATCGCCCGCTGCCTGAGCGGCTGGCGGATCGGGCGCGGGCTGTTCGAGGTTGGCAAGGTTCAGTTCGAGCCAGGCCTGCACGATGCCGGTGCCAAGACCGTGCTGGGCGAGGCGATCCCGGCGCGAAAGGGCATGGCGGGACGGGACGACTTTGATGACGTCCTTCGCATCGTCGCCGGGCATCCGTCGACTGCGCGGCATCTCGCCACCAAGCTGTGCCAGCGCTTCATCGCCGACGAGCCACCGGCCGCCGCGATCGATACCGTAGCGGGGGTGTTTGCCAAAACCAACGGCGACATCCGCCAGACTCTCCGCGCGTTGTTTTTCACCGATGAATTTCGAGCCGCGCGCGGCACCAAGTTCAAGCAACCGCTTCACTTTATCGCCTCGGCGCTGCGGGCCACCGGGGCGGAGAGCGACGTCGGCCGGCCGCTGGTGAATTATCTCGTGCGCATGGGACACATGCCGTTCGAGTACCCGGCGCCGGACGGCTACCCGACCCGCGCCGAGCCGTGGATGAGCACGCTGCTGTGGCGCTGGAACTTCGCCGCCAAGCTTGGCCAGGGACGCATCGATGGCACGCGCGTTCAGGCGGATCGTTTGGCCCGGCGCGCCGGCGGAATGGCCAAGCTGGCCGCCCACCTGCTCGGCCGTCGGCCAAGCGATGACGAGCTCGCCGCGGCAAAAGCCTCCGGCGACGCGCTTGGCCTGATGCTCGCCAGCCCAAGTTTTCAATGGAGTTGACCAGCGATGAAACAGGCCCGGGCACATCTTCACGGTAACGGCGACCTGCAGCAGACGCTGGTCGTGGTGTTCCTGCGCGGTGGCGCGGACGGCCTCGCGCTGATGCCGGCCGTCGGCGATGACGACTACCATCGCGTACGCCCGCTCACGGCGGTTGGCCAGGCGGAGGCGATCCGGCTTGACGACCGGTTCGGCCTCAGCCCGGCCATGGCCGCGCTCGAGCCGGCGGTGAAGGAAGGCGCGTTGAGCGCCGTGCATTGCGTCGGCTCCGATGACACGACCCGCTCGCACTTCGAGGCGCAGGATTTGATGGAGCACGGCGGCCACACCGGCGGCGGCTGGCTCGGGCGCTTCCTTCGGTTTCGTGAGCAGGCGACCGGCGGGGCGCTCGCTGCGGTCGCGCTTGGCCAAGCGGTGCCGGAATCGCTGCGCGGCGCGGCGTCGGCCACGGCGATGCAGTCGCTCGACGATTTTTCGTTCTCCGGCGGCGATGCATTTGTTCAGTCGCTCAAGCAGCTTTACGGCGGCGAAACCGGCGTTTTTGGCGCGCGGGCACGGGACACCTTCGACGCGCTTGGCCGCATCCGCAACCTGCACGCCAACGAATACTCGCCGGCCCACGGCGCGGAGTACGGCGGCGACCGGTTCGGTCGCGAGCTGCGCCTGGCCGCGCAACTGATCAAGGCCCGCGTCGGCGTTGAGGCGGTCACGGTCGACCTTGGCGGCTGGGACACGCACCTGTCACAGGCGCCGCTCATCGGCCCGCTTCTGCGCCGCCTGGGCAACGGGCTGGCCGCGTTCC
The DNA here is from genome assembly GCA_002686755.1 of Verrucomicrobiales bacterium. Classification (GTDB taxonomy): domain Bacteria; phylum Verrucomicrobiota; class Verrucomicrobiia; order Limisphaerales; family UBA1096; genus UBA1096. The sequence goes on along the minus strand of NYYJ01000069.1, from coordinate 4,449 downwards.
GGCAAGACCTCGGCGCGGCGATGCGGCGGACGACCGTCGTGGTGATGAGCGAGTTTGGCCGGCGCGTGAGCGAAAACTCCGCGCTGGGCACCGACCACGGGCGGGGCGGGGCGATGTTTTTGCTGGGCGGCGACGGCGCGGAGGGGCGCGTGATCGCCGACTGGCCCGGTCTCAAGCGCGACGCCCTCGTTGGCCCCGGCGACCTGCCGGTGACCACCGACTACCGCGATGTGCTGATCCCGCTCCTGCGCCGCCACGCCCCCAGTGCCGACATGGCGCGGGTTTTCCCCGGTCACGAGGCCAAGCCGCTTGGCCAAGCGGTCGAGGCTGCCTGATTCCCCTTGCTTCCGGACGGGCGGCGACGGACAGTTTCGCCGAGACGACCCAGTACCATGCAATCACAAGACGACCCGACCCCGAGACTGACCGCCCCGTGGGGCGCGCCCGAGCCGAGCGGCAATGCGTTGTCCCGTCGCTCCGCCTTCAAGCTGGCGATGGGTGCCGCCGGCCTGGCCGCCGCCGGGACAGCTGCGCCCGCCGCCCAGGCCGCGCCCGATCCGCGCAAGGCCGCACCCAAGCGGTACGGGATGAAAAAGTCGATCAACCTTTGGGCGTTCCCGTACCCGGACCGGATGAACCTGCGCGAATGCCTGCAGTTGGCCAAGGACGCCGGCTTCGACGGCATCGAGCTGAACTACGACCTCGAGAGCGACCTGTCGCCCAAGGCCGGCCCGAGGGATTTCCAGAAAATCCGGAAGATGGCCGACGACATCGGCATCGCCATCAGCGGGCTGTGCTCGTTTTTGTTTTGGCCGTACCCGCTGACGAGCAATGACCCCACCGAGCGCGCGAGGGGGATGGAACTGGCAGGGTTGATGACCGAGGCCGCGCACCACCTCGGCACCGAAAACTTGCTCGTCGTGCCGGGGGCCGTGCATATGCCGTGGCGCGAGGATCACGACCCGACGCCGAACGATATTTGCGATCAACGCGCCCGGGAGGCGATCGGCAAACTGCTGCCCAACGCCGAGAAATTGAAAGTGCACCTCAACATGGAGAACATTTTCTTCAACGGCTACCTGTTGTCGCCGGGGGAGATGATTCGCTTTGTCGACCGCTTCAACAGCGAACATATTCATGTGCACTTCGACACCGGAAACATCATGTTGTTCCAGTTTCCCGAGCATTGGATCCGCATCCTCGGCAACCGCATCCGCAACGTGCACCTGAAGGAGTTCACCAAGAAGGGAACTGACCACTCGCTGGAGTCGTTCCGACCGCTGCTCGATGGCACGACCAACTGGCCGACCGTGATTGAGGCGTTCGACGAGATCGGGTACGACGGCTACCTGACCTTCGAGTATTTCCACCCATACCCTCACTACCCCGAGGCGTTGATTTACCAGACCGCTGACTCGCTCAACCGCATGCTCGGGCGGGAGGTGTGACCTGCGGCCCAAAAAAACTTCGCCTTTGCGCGGCGCATCCCTACAATCCGCGCCCGCATGGGCAGGGAGCCAACCACCAGCAAATACATCGACGTCCGCGAGTCGGCGATCCACGGCACCGGCGTGTTCGCCAAGACCAAGGTGCCCAAGGGCAAAAAGGTCATCGAGTACATCGGCGAGAAAATCACCAAGAAGGAGTCGGAACGCCGCAGCATCGCGTTGATCGAGAAAAACCAAGGCAGCGAAACAGACGGCGCGGTCTACATCTTCGAGGTCAACAAGCGCCACGACATCGACGGCAACATTCCGGAAAACACCGCGCGCTTCATCAACCACTCCTGCGACCCCAACTGCGAGCCGGACGTCATCAAGAACCGCGTCTGGCTCATCTCCAAGCGCAAGATCAAGGAGGGGGAGGAATTGAGCTACAACTACGGCTTCGACCTCGACGGTTACGAGGATCACATCTGCAAGTGCGGCGCCAAGAAATGCGTCGGCTACATCACCGCCGAAGACAACTGGCCCAAGCTCAAAAAGAAACTCGCCAAGAAAAAAAAGAAGGCCGAAAAAGCGAAGAAAAAGGCGGCCAAAAAAACCGCCAAGCGCAAAAAAAAGTCAAAAAAGAAGGCCGGCAAGTAGCCTCGCTTGGCCAGGCGCTTGGGTGCTAAAATCCACCGCGCAGTTCCTGTTGCAGTTTTTGGCCGAACTTGGGCATATCGGCCTCGGGCGGGCGGTAGCCGTCGCTTGGCGGCACCAGCGCCGGGCGGCCGAACTGGTCGACATGCCAGTCGCAGGTCACCCCATCGGAGAATGTCACCGAGCCGCTGGCCATCGTTCCGGGCTGGGTCACGGGCGACACGGTCACGCTCACCTCGCCGCCAGCGCTGTCGTCTTCCGCCTCCGGCGGCGTTTCACCCATCGGTTCTTCCGGCGCGGGGAAGGGGTTGTCCGGTGTCGGGGCGGCGGCCTCCGTCGCGGGCGGCTCCGGTTCCGGTTCGGCTGGCTCCGGTTCCTCCTCGTCCTTGGGCGTCAACTCGAGGTCACCCACGAGGAAGCGCACATCCATGTAGGTCATCCGGATGTCCATCTCCGATTCGAGCCGTGACTGGATGGCCGACAGGTCGAGTCCCTCCTCTACCCAGCCGGCGACGGTCTTTTTTTGATTCTCGTCGAGTTGCATGTTTACCCATTGGCCAAGCCGGGTGACCGGCTTGCGGCGTGCCCCTGACTACCCGCTGTCCCGCCGGGAAACAAGCCGAATCGCCCGCGGCGACCGGGTTGGATTGGCTCGCACCGGGGCGCGGGCCGGGTTAAGTTTGCTGGCGATGATTTCCGGCATCGCCAAGAAGGAAGCTCCTGCGGAGGCCAAGATCCGTGTCGGCGACGAGCGCCTGCTCAAGGTCAGCGGCGACGCCGGCGACAAAGTGCGTTCGCTGCTCGAGCGGCAGGGCCGCCCGGAAGGCGTGCTGCGCGTGGCGGTGGTCGGCGGCGGCTGCTCCGGGTTGCAGTACAGGATGGATCTGCAGGACGCCCCGGCGCACCGCGACATCCTCGTCGAGAGCGGCGGCATCCGGGTGGTGGTCGACCCGAAAACGGCGCTGTACGTCACCGGCAGCCAGCTCGATTACGCCGACAAGCTGGAGGACGGCGGCTTCAAGGTGAACAATCCCAACGCCGCGAGCACCTGTTCCTGCGGCGAGAGTTTCAGCGCCTAACCGCGGCGGCTCCGCGTACCGCCGATGACTGATTACTTCGCGCTCCTGAATTTTCCCCGCCGCCCGTGGCTTGATGCCGAGTCGCTCAAGCAGCGGTTTCACGAGCGATCCGCCGAGGTGCATCCCGACCGGGCACCGGACGCGAGCGACGAGGCCAAGGCCGAGTCGCACCGATGTTTCGCCGGGGTGAACGCGGCGTACGAATGTCTGCGGGAGGCCAAGTCGCGCGTGCGGCATCTGCTCGAGTTGGAGCTTGGCCACGCGCCGGACAGCGTCGGTTCGATCCCGCAAGGCATGACCGAATGGTTCACGGAGGTCGGCGCGATTTGCCGCGAGGCCGACGCGTTCCTCGCGAAAAAAGAGGCGAACGATTCGCCATTGCTGCAGGCGGCGCTGATGGGCGAGGGGATGGCGTTGAACGACAAAGTCACGGCCGTTCACGGCCGGTTGCAGGCGGAGTTGGCGAAGGTGGATGCCGAGTTGCAGTCGCTTGGCCAAGCGTGGGAGGCGCTCGACGGCCAACCGGAGGGCCGTGCGGAGAAACTCCCCTTGGCCAGGCTGGAGGCGCTTGGCCAACGGCTTGGTTTTTGGTCGAAGTGGAGCGCGCAACTCGCCGAGCGATCAAGCCGCCTGATGTTTTGAATTGTCGCCGGGGGGGCGCTTGGCCAAGCTGTCGGGCAGTTCATATTTTGACATGACACATCGATTCATTTTGACGGCGGCCGTTGCGTTAACGGCATGCGGGGTGGACTCCGCTTGGGCGGACGAGAAGAGCGCCAAGTTGGAGAAAGGCTTCACGGCATTGTTCGACGGCTCGTCGACCGATCAATGGATGAACGCCCGATCCGGCAAGTTCCCTGCCAAGGGCTGGGTGATCGAGGATGGCTGTCTCAAGCACGTGGCCAAGGGCGGCGGCGGTGACATCATCACTCGGGAGACTTACGAGCAGTTTGATTTTCGTTTTGAGTGGAAGGTGGCCAAGCGAGCGAATAGCGGCGTGAAATATTTCATCGTCCGCAAACGCGGCTCGCTTGGGCACGAGTACCAGGTGATCGATGACGCCGGTTATCCCGATGGTGGCAAACACAGCACGGCGTCGTTTTACGACGTGCTGGCGCCGGCCAAGGACAAGCCGATCAAGCCGGCGGGCGAGTTCAATACGTCCCGCATCGTCGTGAAGGGCCAGACGGTGCAACATTTTCTCAACGGTAAGGTGGTGCTGACGTATCGGCTGGGCAGCGACGAGGTGAAGGCGGCGGTGTCCAAGAGCAAGTTCCGGAAGCTGG
>NYYJ01000068.1 GCA_002686755.1 Verrucomicrobiales bacterium | reverse complement strand
TGGCCGCAATACTCGAGCAAGCGTTTCGCCGGCAAGTCGGCCAACGGCAAATGGGGCGACGCCGCGGAGGAGATCGACTGGTCCACCGGCGAGATTTTGAAGGCGCTCAAGGCCAACGGCCTCGACGAAAAAACGATGGTCATTTTCATGTCCGACAACGGCGGCGCGTTGCGCCACGGCGCAAGCAACAAGCCGCTCCGGGGCGGCAAAGGCTCGACGTGGGAGGGTGGCCACCGCGTGCCGTTCGTGGTGCGCTGGCCCGGCACGATCCCCCCCGGAACGGGCACGGACGCGCTGGCGACGTCGATGGATCTGCTGCCGACCTTGGCCAAGTTCGCCGGAGCCAAGCCACCGACGGACCGCAAACTCGACGGCAAAGACATTGCCCCGCTGCTCTTGGCCAAGCCAGGCGCGGCGACACCGCACAAGGCGTTCTTTTTCTACTCGCGTGGCCAGTTGCATGCCGTTCGCAGCGGCAACTGGAAGCTGTTTTTCACCCGGGGCAAACAGAAACCGAAAGGCCAGCCGGNGGCGCTGTACAACCTGGCCGGCGACATCGGCGAGACGAACAACGTGCTCGGCGACCACCCCGGTGTGGCCAAGCGCTTGGCCAAGCTGGCCGCCGGGATGCGGGCCGACCTCGGCGACGACCTNACCGGGGNCAACGGCAGCGGCACCCGCGAGCCCGGCTTCGTGCAGGACGCCAAGCCGCTCACNAGGCGCAAGTAACCGGTTCGATTTATGAGATCACTNCATCATNCCATCCTNGCATTGTCGCTGTTTGCGATGAGTGCATTTTCTATTGCCGCTGACAAACCGGCCATCCGGCAGGTGAGCAGCGAGGGCATCCGCCACAGCATTTTGATCTGTGGCAAGCTGACCCAGCTCATCAACGAAAAGAGCGAGGTCGTCTGGCAGGTGAACGAACCTTCGCGCGACGGCTCCGTGCTGCCAAACGGTAACATTCTTTTTTCCGCGAACAACGTGGCCAAGGAGATGACGCGCGACATGAAGGTCGTGTGGCGTTACGCCTTGGCCAAGCCGAACAAGGAACTTGGCACCGCTTGGCGCCTGGCCAACGGCAACACGCTGGTCGTCGAGCGGGGACCGAGGCCGCGCCTGCTCGAGATCACCAAGGGCGGCAGCGTCGCCGTCGAGGTGCCGCTCAAGCCGGAGACTGACAACGGTCACATGCAGACGCGCATGGCGCGAAAGTTGCGCAACGGAAATTACATCGTGCCGCATCTGCTGGCGTTCAAGGTGAAGGAGTACAAGCCGGACGGCACGGTGGTGAACGAAATCAGGACCGACCTCGCCGAACTCGGCGGGCGCGCTGCCGAGAACTGGCCGTTCACCGCGATCCGGTTGGCTAACGGCAACACGGTCGTCAACCTCACGCACGGCAACAAGACGGTGGAGTTCGACGCGAAAGGGAAGGTCGTTTGGCGCGTGGACAACTCGCACGTTGCCGGCCGGTTTGACGATCCGTGTGGCGGNCAACGCCTCCCCAACGGCAACACGGTCATCAGCAGTTACCATCAGCAAAACCCCGCCAAAGTGCGCATTTTCGAGGTGAACCGAAAAAAGGAAGTCGTGTGGGAGCTGTTCCACCCGAGCAGCAACGCTCACGGCATCCACGTTATTTCCACCAACGGCGAGCCGCTCTCCGACGCGAGTTTGAAGTAGGCTTGTCACACCTTAAAAGTTGAAGTCTCCGGGAAGGCGACTTAAATCCCGTTAGATTCCGTGAAACGATGAAGATTCTGTAATGATGAAGAACCAAGTTTCCCCCCGACGCGCTTGGCTCCGAGCATTTACCCTGATCGAATTGTTAGTGGTCATTGCGATCATCGCTATCCTCGCGGCCTTGCTGTTGCCGGCTCTGGCTCGAGCGAAGGAATCCGCCAAGCGCACCAGTTGCCTAAACAACCTCAAGCAGATGTCCCTTGCGTGGCAAATGTACGCGGATGAAAACAACAACAAGCTGCCGTACAACCGGGACAAGCTTGGCCAAAGAACCGGCTATTGGCCCTGGGATGCCGGTATCAATGTCACCGATGCGATGACCAAACAGGGATTTCAACGAAACATCCTTTACTGCCCGTCGTTCCTTGAACAGAACAACAAGGATTTGTGGCTGTGGACCGGGCAGATGCGTCACCGGGTGATCGGCTATGCCTTGACCATTCCGTGGGCACCGCGCGTGGTTGAGACCAACATCAACTACACGATGTCGACCCGGCCGATCAGGGTAAGGGGTGTGACTGTCAAGCCGTCGCCTTCCGACCGCGTTCTCACCGCCGATGCCACATGTTCATCATCACTGAACAACGGATTTGATGCGGTTCGTGGTGGATGGGCAAAGCTGCATAAGACAGCGCACTTGGATAATTCTGGCAAATACCCCGCCGGTGGAAACCTTAACTACCTCGACGGCCACGTTGCCTGGCAGAAAACCAAGATGAAAGGCCGTAAGTTGGTTGGCATGGTAGAGCGTACATCTGGCACCCCGGTGTTTTACTGGTAGACCCTTTGCCTACTTCAGCGTTTAATCCCGTGACGGGCTTGGCATTTCCGTGATCGGATGAAGACACTTTACCTCGACATTTTCAGCGGCATCAGCGGCGACATGTTCCTCGGTGCGATGATCGACCTCGGCGTCGACGCAAAAGCGCTCGAGGCTGAATTGGCCAAGCTCAATCTCGACGGCTACCAACTCCACGTCGGCCGCAAAACCAAGGCCAACATCGAGGGCGTCAAGTTCGACGTCCACCTGTTGCCGGTCGAAGGGAGTGAGCATTCGCATGAACACGGCCACTCACACAGTCACGATGCCGGCGGCGGGTCTCCGCACGAGCGCACCTTTGCCGACATCCGGGCGATCATCGATGCCAGCGCACTCAGCGACTGGGTGAAGGAAAAATCAATCGCTGTTTTCTGCCGGGTCGCTGTGGCCGAGGGCAAGGTCCACGGCAGGCCGCCGGAGGAGGTGCACTTTCACGAGGTCGGCGCGGTGGACTCGATCGTCGACATCGTCGGTGGCTGCATTGCGCTCGAGTTGCTCGGCAAACCTCGCGTGCTCGCCGCGCCGGTCACCGAGGGCACCGGCTGGGTCGAGTGCGCCCATGGCCGTTTCCCGGTGCCGACCGCCGCCACGCTCGAGATTCTCGGCGCGCGCAGTGTCGCCGTGAACCAGTGCGACGAGCCGCACGAACTCGTCACCCCCACCGGCGCGGCGCTGTTGGCCGAATTTGCCGAGTCGTTCGGGTTGATGCGCGGCGTGACGCCGGAGCGGATCGGCTACGGCCTGGGCACGCGCGATATGCTCACCCGCCCCAACGTCCTCCGCGCCGTGCTTGGCCAGACGGAGGCTGCGACCGAGCCACTCGACTGGGAGCGCGACAGCGTCACCGTCATCAAGACGAACCTCGACGACATCAACGCCGAGCACCTTGGCCATTTCGTCGAGACCGCGCTGGAGGCCGGTGCGCTCGACGTGTTCCACACGCCGATCCAGATGAAAAAGAACCGGCCCGGCGTGCTGCTCACCGTGCTGTGCGCCGATGCCGATGCCGACCGGTTCAGCGAAATGATCCTCCGCGAAACCACCGCGCTGGGCGTTCGCTGCCACGCCGCCGACCGGCGCAAACTCCGCCGCGAGGTCGTCACCGTCGAGACCCCGCTTGGCCAAGTGCGAGTCAAGCTTGGCCGGTTGAACGGCGAGCTGGTGCAGGCCGCGCCCGAGTACGAGTCGTGCCGCGAAGCCGCCGCCAAGGCCGGCGTGCCGCTCAAGACCATCTACGCCGCCGCTCAAAAGGCGATCGAAAGCTGAATTACTGTCATGGACGAAAAACTGCTTGAAATCCTGTGTTGTCCCGAGACGCATCAGCCGTTGACGCGGGCCGGTGCGGAACTGGTTGAAGACCTCAATCAGCGCATCCAGGCCGGCACGCTTGTCGATCGCGTCGATGAAAAAATCACCGAGCCGATCGACGGCGGCCTGATCCGCGAGGACGGCAACATCCTGTTTCCCATCCGCCAGGACATCCCCGTGATGCTCGTCGACCAGGGCATCCCGCTCGGGCAGTAGTCAGCAGACAAACCAGGCGTCTTTTCCAGGGAGGTACCCTTTTTTTGTCAGGTCGGTCTCGATGAGTTCGCGGGCGCCGGCGGCGCCGACGGCGATGATTAGCGTTGTGCCGTCGGGCGGGGGAAGTGCGGTGTCGGCGATGACCGGGACGCCGTGGATTCGCGTACCGATTTTTTTCGGCGACACCTCGACGGCGTGGCGCACGGTGAATCCCTCTCCCTGCAGCCAGCGCAGCCACGGTTTGCCGGTCTGGCCTGCGCCCCACAAATCGACTGTGGTTTTGCCGGAGAGCGGCCCATCGAGNAGATGAATTTTNCGGCAGCGGTCGAACGCTTCCGGTGAGTAACGGGCGTCGGTGCGGGTGAGTCGGTCGCCGGAGTCGATCCAGTCGAACAGCACCTCGGGCACCTTGGCCGCCGTGCNCCCTTGNCCAANCNCNCGGAGGCANAGGTCGTAATCCTCCGGCCAAGGCCCGTCGCGNAAGCCNAGTTCGAACACCTCGCGNNTGGCNANGAGCGTCGGGTTGACGANCGGCAACTCGACNAACCGCATGGCGGNGATNCGGCTTGGNTCGNTCAGCGAGTTGCTCCATTGCTCGTAGCGCTGCATCGAGCCGACCGCTTGGCCAAGTGCATCGATGATGCGGACTTGGCAGCCGACCATGTCCGCGCCGGAGTCGTGCAACAGCGACAGTTGTCTTTCAAGCCGGGCGGGATGCGAGACGTCGTCGGCGTCCATGCGCGCGATCACCGGCGCGGCCGCCTCGGCTGCACCGCGGTTGGCCGCGGCGCAGACGCCCAGTGCCTCCTGCCGAACTAGGCGCAACCGGGGATCGGAAATTTGCCGGGCGACTTCCGCGCTGTCATCGGTAGAGCCGTCGTCGATGACGATCAACTCGATTTCGCGAAGGGTGGAGTCGAGGATGGAATGTGCCGCCCGCTCAACTGTCGCCGCCGCGTTACGCACCGGCATTACCACCGAAACCCGCGGTGGAGTCACTTGGACGCTTCCGGTTTTTTTTCCGTGGGGACAAACCCCATCGATGCGGAGTTCACGCAATAGCGCAGACCGGTTGGGTTGGGGCCGTCTTCGAAAACGTGGCCGAGGTGGCCGCCACATTTTTTGCAGGTGATCTCGATGCGGACCATCCCGTGGCTCGTGTCGGGGACGGTGTCGATGGTGTCCTTGATCGAGTCGTAAAACGCAGGCCAACCACAGCCAGAGTTGTACTTCGTGGCGGAGAGAAAGAGCGGCGTGCCGCAGCCCTTGCAGGTGTAGGTGCCGTCCTTGAAATGATGATCGAACTTGCCGGTGAACGCCCGCTCCGTGCCTTTCCGGCGAAGGATGCGGTACTCCTCGGGCGTCAGCTTGGCCCGCCACTCGGCGTCGGTCTTGACGATTTTTTCCTCGGTGGCTTGCTTCGGTTTCATGATCGGTTCGTGCTGGGTCAGCTGAACGGGCTTGGGTACCGGCTCGGGTTGGGTGTTGATTTTGGCGTGGTCAACCGGTTGCGGCACCGGCTCGGCCTCGGCCGGGGCGGCGGGTGGGCTAGGCGCCGTGGCGGCCGACTCTGGGCTGCGTTCCCCGCCGCCACAGCCAGTAAGTGCCGCAGCTAGGGCAATCGCGAAAACCGCGTTTTTCATGCGCGAAATCAAAGCACAATCCGCCGCACGAGACAACCTTGGCCAAGCGCGTTTGCTTGCCTGGCCGCTTTGCCCGTGGCATTTTCCGCCGCCATGAAAAGAGCCATTTCCCTCTTGGGCCTGTTGATTGCGCTTGGCCAAGCGCAGGCGGTTGAGCGGCCGAACATTCTCTGGATTTATCTTGAAGACGTCAGCGGCTGGTTTAGCTGCTACGGCGATCCAGTCATCAAGACGCCGCACATCGACCGGTTGGCAGCGAGCGGCATCCGGTTCGACAGGTTTTACACCCCGGCCGGTGTCTGCTCGGCGACGCGCTCGGCGATCATTGTTGGCGCGATGCAGACGAGCCTCGGCATCCACAACCACCGCAGCGGCCGGGCGGCTTTTCGCGGAAAGGATTTGGGGCCGGTGTACGACGACATCCGCCTGCCCAAGGGAGTGCGGACGCTGCCGGAGATTTTTCGCGCCGCCGGTTACTGGACGTTCAACGAGGGCGGCAAGGACGATTACAACTTCAAGCACGACACCGCCGCGATGTACGATTTCCTGCCGAGGAAACGCGGCTGGGGACCGGCCGCACTGGTGGCGGGTGACTGCTGGAAGGGCCGCAAAAAAGGCCAGCCGTTCTTTGGGCAGGTGCAGCTCGGCGGCGGGAAACTGGGTCGGCGCGCGCCCAAGGTCATCGACCGTGGCAAGGTGCCGGTGCCGCCGTATTACCCGGACATCCCGCTCGTCAGGGAGGAAATCGCGCACCACTACGATTGTCTGCTGAAGACCGACGAGCAAGTCGGGCAGATTATCGCCGCGCTCAAGCGCGACGGGCTGTACGACAACACGCTGATTTTTTGCTTCAGCGATCACGGCTACAAGCTGCACCGGCACAAGCAGTTTGTTTACGAGGGCGGCATCCAAATGCCGATGATGGTCGCCGGCCCGGGCGTTGCGGCGGGGCAGGTTCGCAACGACTTGATCAGCGGCATCGACATCGCGCCGGCCTGTTTGAGTGCCGCCGGCATCGAGGTGCCGAATCAGATGGAGGGCGCGGACTTTTTGGCCAAGGGCTATACCAAGCGCAAATTCGTCGTCGCGGCGCGCGACCGGTGCGACTACACCATCGAGCGCATCCGGGCGCTGGTCACGCCGCGATTCAAGTACCTGCGAAACTACCTCACCGACCGACCGTTCATGCAGCCGAGCTACAAGGATCCATGGCCGGTCTCCAAAAAGTTTCGCGAGATGATGGCCAACGGCGAGATGAACGAGACGCAGTTGGTTTTCTTCGGCCCGAAAAAAGCGCCGGAGGAATTGTACGACCTGGCCAACGATCCGCACGAGGTTCGTAACTTGGCCAACGATCCGAAATTCAAAAAACAACTGCAACGCCATCGTCGGTTGCTCGACAGCTGGATTACGGAGACCGGTGATCAGGGGCTGAAGACCGAGAGCGACCCGGGCCTGCTGGCCGTCCTCAAGCGTTGGGGTGCCAAGTGCGTGAACCCCGAGTACGACCGGGTGCGGCATCTGCTCGAGGCCGAAGGGAAATGATCATTTACCACAATCCACGCTGCTCGAAGAGCCGCCAAGCGCTTGGCATCCTGCGGGAAAACGGGGAGGAACCGGAGGTGGTGGAATACCTCAAGGCGCCGCTTGGCCAAGCGGAACTGGCCGGCCTGCTGAAGAATCTCGGCGTCCCGGCGCACGACCTCCTGCGCACCAAGGAGGATGAGTACGACGAGCTTGGCCTCTCTCCGGACACGCCGGAGGAGGACATCCTCACCGCCATCGCGTCGCACCCGATTTTGCTCGAGCGGCCGATCGTCGTGAAAGGTCGCCGGGCCGTCATCGCCCGCCCGCCGGAACTCGTCGAGGAATTGCTTTGAGAATCCATGCGCTTGGTGGATCGGAGCAGAACATCTCATCAGAATCTTTAACGATGAAAATGAACCATCAAGTCTTATTCGGAGGTGTGGGCGTAATTATGACGGCATTGCTCTTGATCCCGCAGGGGTGCCTTTTGGCAATTGATGCCGCGGAGGCCAAGGTAACACTGTCGTCGAGTTCTCGAAGCAGGGCAGGTGATCGCACGATCCTGTTTGTCGATGATCATGTGGTACTTTACCGCTCCGGCACACGGCGGGTGCTTCAACAACCGCGGCGGCATACGGCCAATCCAGTAATTACTGAAACCAGACCGTGGGAAGTCGCCATTGGCTATTGTACTTTTTATAGGGATGAGACAACCGGTCTGTATCAGTGCTGGTATCAGGCCTATTCCGGGGGTAATGCAGATGATCCCACGCGCCGGGTTGTAGTTTGTTACGCGACTTCTAAGGACGGTGTGAAATGGAAAAAGCCCAATCTTGGCCTGTACGATTACAACGGCGAGCGTAACACCAACATTGTGCTGATCGGCAACGGTGGACGAAGTGTCAACTACGGCGCCTCGGTTCTTGTGGATCAATTTGATCCCGATAAATTACGTCGTTACAAGATGGCCTACTGGGATTTTGTGGATGTTTCGGGTCGGCAGGTTCCAGGGCTTTGTGTGGCCTTTTCCGCTGACGGCATTCAATGGGTGAAACATTCAAAAGCGCCCCTTCTTCAGGGAGCTTACGGTGATCCTACTCAACCTCCATTGTCTGCCGAGAGTCGCGGTGAGCCGACCACCCGACCGGCGATAAGCGATGTCATCGACCTAATGTGGGATCCCGGGCTTGAGCGATTCGTGATATATTCCAAAACTTGGATCGATGCTCCCGATGGGCGTCGTTTCTGGAAGCGGGCTATTGTTCGCACTGAGTCAAAGGATTTTATCCAATGGTCGGTTCCACAGTTGATCATGGTTCCTGACGACGACGATCCGGGACAGATCCACGGGGCGTCAGTGTTTTATTTGCACGGGACTTTTCTCGCCTTAATGCAGCGTCTCGATTTTGGTGGATTCGACCGGGGTGGAAGTGGGAATATGCCGGCGGAATTGGGCTCAAGCAGGGACGGCGTTCATTGGCAGCGGCCTTTTCGCGAAAGAATGTTTCTTCCGGTCACCGGTGAGGGCGACTCGTTTGATGCCGGCTGTCTTTGGACCAGTTCAACCCCCATTCATCTCCCGGAGGAAACCCGGTTTTATTACGGCGCCTATCCCGGGTGGAATTCCGATCTGGAAAACGAGTCCACCGGCATCGGGTTTGCGACCCTTCAACGCGACAGGTTTGTAGCCATCGAGCCGCAGGATCGTATCGCCCAGGTCACACTCAAGCCGATTGAACTGGGCAATGTGAAGCGGCTAACGCTCAATGCGGATGCCGCCGCCGGCGAGGTGAGGGTCGAACTCCTGACGGCTGAAGGCTATCGGGTTGCCAATTTCACGCGGGATCACTCGATCGCCATCGCTGGGGATAGCCTACAACACCCGGTGAAATGGAAAAAAAAAACCATGGCGAACCTGGCTCCCGGCCGATATCAACTGCGAGTCCACCTTAATAATGCCAAGCTGTTCGCCTTGACTGCAGAACGCTGAATGATTTTACACCCTGCGGCCAAGCGCTTGACGAAACTTGGCCAAGCGGATTGACTTGGCCAAGCGGCGTTTCGCAGCCGCGTTCCCCATTGCGACCATGATTCAATTTGCGAGTCCAACCGTCGACCTGTTTATCCCCGACGACTCCGAGCCAGACCAGGCGCTTGGCCGCACGACCCACCTCGGCGTCGGCGCGCACCAGGACGACCTCGAGGTGATGGCGCTGCACGGCATCCTCGCCTGCTACAAGCAGCCGCAGCAATGGTTCGGTGGCGTGACGGTCACCAACGGTGCCGGCAGTTCGCGCGCCAACGAGTACGCCGACTACACCGACGAGCAGATGCAGGCCGTGCGCGCCGAGGAGCAGCGNAAGGCGGCGGTTGTCGCGGAGTATGCCTTCATGGCGCAGCTTGATTTTCCCAGCTCGAAAGTAAAGGAGCCGGGCAACAGCGACTACGCCGCCGACCTGCGGGCGATCCTCGCCGCGACCAAGCCGCGGGTGGTGTACACGCACAACCTCGCCGACAAGCACGACACGCATGTCGCCGTTACCGTGCCGTTGATCCGGGCGCTTCGTGAATTGCCGGAGGCCGACCGGCCGTCGGAGGTGTACGGNGTCGAGNTCTGGCGCGATCTCAACTGGCTGCTCGACGACGAGAAGGTGCTTTTGAACCTGGCCAACCGCCCGAACCTCGTCCGCGCGCTCATCAGTATTTTNGACTCACAAATCAGCGGCGGCAAACGGTACGACCTCGCGCTCGAGGGGCGGCTGCGATCCAACGCGACCTTCTTCGACTCGCACGCCGTCGACGAGATGAGTCTCGCCAGTTACGCGATGGACCTGAAGCCGCTAGTGGAAGATCCGTCGATGGACATCGCGGCGTACGTCGATGGCTACGTCGAGAGGTTCCGCGATGACGTCCGTTCGCGGGTGAGCCGGTTCGTCGGCGACTGAGCTGTTACTGTGTGTCGCCGCGAGTGACCTGCAGAAACACATCTTCGAGATCCATCTCAACCTCCTCCAGNCCAGTGAGTTGGAGCCCGCCATTGACGATGATTTCCGCGATCACGCCGCCGTTGGCCTGACCGTCGGCTAACACAACGCGGATTCGGCCACTGTCCTCTTCCGTCTCCGCCTCGGCGATCTCGGGGCGTTCGCGCAGCAACTCGAGCGCGTGCTGCGGGTGGTCGGCCACGCGGAGCCGGTAGCCCGGTTTTTGCGTGAACTGATCCTGCACACCCTGCACCGGCCCGCTGTAAATCAGGCTGCCTTTCTCGATGATGGCGACGCGGTTGCAGAGCGACTGCAGCTCGCTGAGGATGTGCGACGAGATGAGGATCGTTTTGCCGAGCNNCTGCAACTCCTGCAGGATGGCCATCATCTCGATNCGCGCTCGGGGGTCGAGCCCGCTGGCCGGCTCGTCGAGCAGTAGAATCTCCGGGTCGTGCACGAGCACGCGGGCGAGGCCGATACGTTGCTGCATACCACGACTGAGCGCGCCGATGAGCGCACCTTTTTTTTCACTCAGGCCGACCAGCTCGAGCACGTCGTTGATGGTCTGCTCGCGCTTGGCCGCGCCGATGCGGTAGCATGCCGCAAAAAAATCGAGGTACTCCGTGACCTCCATGTCCTTGTAAACGCCGAAAAAGTCCGGCATGTAGCCAAGAATGCGGCGCACCTGGTTCGCCTCCTTCATGACATCGTGGCCAAGGACGCGCGCGGTGCCGGTCGACGGCGATAGGAAGGTCGAGAGGATGCGCAGCGTGGTGGTCTTGCCGGCGCCGTTCGAGCCGATGAAGCCAAACAGGTCGCCGCGGTTTACGGTGAGGTCGAGTCGATTCAGCGCGGTCAGCGTGCCGTAATGGCGCGTGAGGCCGAATGTCTCAACGGCAGCATTGGAGACGGGCGGCGGGAGGGTCGTTGTTTCGTCTGGCATAGTTCAGTTTTGTTTACGCTTGGCCAAACGCGGCGGTATCCATACCTTCTCCCTCAGGGAGAAGGTGGCCGCAGACCGGATGAGGGTGAAAACTTTCGAATGTTCTTTTGCAAATGCCATGCTTTCTCCCTCTCCCCAACCCTCTCCCGCTCTTCCGCTGGGAGAGGGTGCTGTGCCATGCACGACGCCACCGCGACGCGTGCGAGCCGCTTGGCCAGGCGCGACGCAGTCCGGATGAGGGAGAACGGTCGTATACTTTTCTGTAAAGGTCACGGTTGTTTGTTTGGCTCGGTGGGATCGAGCGGGATGCGGTACAGGGTGTGCGCTTGGCCAAGCGGGGTTTCAAAAAGTCCAGTGGACGGAATCGGCGCGTGATTTTCCGCCAGCAAAAACAGGACGGCACCGCCGCGTTCGGCGTGGGCGGACAGGTCGAGTCCGCCCGAGCCGTTGAAGCTGGCAGTCGGGTTGTCGGACTCGAGCAGTACCGGGAAGGAAGTGGCGACGAGGCTCATCAATTCCGGTTCGATCCGGCCGCTCTCGGTGTCGCCGAACGCCTGGTTGCGGGTGTTTACGGCTAGTTCGAAGTTTCCGCCGCGACTGATGCTACTCAGCTCCCCCTTAGCGTAGGGCGAGGCAGTGGTTTGGATGCCGAGCACACGCGTGCTGCCGGGCGGGGACTGCAATTCCAGCTCGGTGATTTTGCCGTCCGCGACCAACACCGCGCCGGTGATCGCCTTGTTGAGTTGGTTGTTGATGGACAACTTGTATTGGTCCGCATTGTTCTTGGTGAGGGTTGCCGTGACGCCACCGTTGTCCGGAGTGAGCCATTCGGAACAGAGCAGGCGACTGGTCCAGATCGGAACTTCGGCGTGAGCCTCGAGTTGACCGGGGACGTGCTGCACACGCAGCGAGGAGGCCATGTTGCCCCGGGAGGGGCCGCCGTACTCGGAGCGGATAGTGCCTTGCGCAAAGCGGCCGCCCAGCCGGTAGTCGTCGTTGATCGGCGAGTAAATGGACGCGTAACTGCGGCCGCGCATGAGCTCCTGCTGGCCCGGCAACACGTCGACGATATGCAGTTCGTTCAGTTCGAGCTGACCGGCGCGCAGCTTGTAGCCGATAAAATAAATCAGCAGCGAAAAAATCGCGACGTACGCCGGGAAGGTCAGCCAGGTGAGCATTTGTTTGTTGATGCGCTTGAGCCAGATTCGGTCCACTGGCCCGATGATGACGAGGTAGGCGCCGAGCAGCAGGAGCAGCCAAACGACCGGCAGCTTGCTGACCTGCCGGCTGTCGAGCATCGCACCGTAAACGCCGTCGATGTGCAGTTTGCCGTACTGCCGGGCCGGCGCTTCCGTCTCGAACCAGGCGGCATCCACCTTGGCCAAGCGCGCCCAGAACCAGGCACGGTTCGTCCACGACTTGAACGGCTCGCGCTCCGGGTTGAAGCCGAGCACGCTCACCTGGCCCAAGCCACGGTTGGCCTCGGCGGCGACCGGCCGATCGTCGAGCTTGAGGAGCGCTGAGCCGTTGGCCAGGCGGACCCCGGCGGCGGCGAGTTGACCGGCGGCGAACGCATCATCCGGGCGGCCGATGTTGGAGTAGCCGGCCTTGGTGAGCCATTGGCCAAGCGCTTGGCCAACAGTACTGTTTTGCACCGGGTCAAATTGGCCGCGAACCAAGCCGGCCAGCCAAGGCGTGCCGGTGACATCGCCGGGTTGGTCGACTGCCAGCATCAGGTGCCCCCCGCCGAGCACCCATGTCGTGAGGGCGGCGGCCTGTCCGGGGCGCAAGTGAATGGCGCGGGCGGAGTTGAGGTAGAGCGAGCGCAGACCGCCCAGCGCGATGGGATCGTCGGGAAAAATGTCCGCCTGCAACTGCGCTACGACCGGGGCAAAACTTTCATTCTCCCATCGGCGTTTGAAGCGAGTCTTGGGCAGAATCGGGCCGCCGGCTTGCTGGCCGCTCAATGCCCCGACTAGGGTGGTTTGTACATCCACGCTGTCGAGTTTCAGTTCATCATGCTTGGCCACCGTCTTGCGGCCGTTACGCAGCCGGGCCGACCAGCCGGACTGGGTATCGGCGAACACCGGAATCGTGAACCGCTTGCGGGTGTTCGTGGCCAACTCGACATCGTATCGGTAAACCGGGTTGTCGCCGAAGCGCGGCCGCAACTCGACCTGGGCGTCGAAGGTGGGGCCGTCGTTGTGGATCTCGAACGTCACCGGGAACCAGTCGCCCTGACGCGCCTTGCCGGCGAACCCCATGAAGACGTCGAACTGGATTTCGCCGTTGGCCAGGGCGCCGCCCGCGAGCAGGCAGGCAAGGCCCAGCTTGGCCAAGCGGCAGGGGAGTTGTCGGGTGGTGGCGCGCACGTTTACTGCCGGGGAGCTAAAAGCGTAACCGGTTCGCGGTCAATCCCGAACGCTCGATCCTGGCCTCAGCGCGAATAAAACATTGCGGGCGGCGGTGTTTTTGGGTTTCCTCTGCCGTCCCATGAAATTGATGGCGAAAATGAACCACAACTTGAAGGGCGCTCTGGCCGCAGCCGTGGCGCTGACGACGTTTTCCGTAATGGCACAAGACAAAGAAAAACTGGCAGATGGCCTGTACGCCGAACTCGAAACCTCCAAAGGAACCATCCTTGGTCAGCTCGAGTTTGAAAAAACCCCGATGACAGTCGCGAACTTCGTTGGGCTCGCGGAGGGCACGAAGCATTACTCGAAAACCGGTGGCGCGCCGGCCGATGCCAAGGGCGCGGCGTATTACGACGGGCTGAATTTTCACCGGGTGATCGCCGACTTCATGATCCAGGGCGGCTGTCCGCAGGGCACCGGCACCGGCGACCCGGGCTACAAGTTTCCGGACGAGATCGACACGACGCTGAAGCACACCGGCCCCGGGATTTTCTCGATGGCCAACTCCGGCCCCGGCACCAACGGCAGCCAGTTTTTCATCACCCACAAGGCGACGCCGTGGCTCGACGGCCGGCACACTGTGTTTGGTCATGTTGTCAAGGGGCAGGATGTCGTCAACGCGATCGCCAAGGGCGACAAGATCAACAAGGTGACCATCAAGCGCGTCGGCGAAAAGGCCAAGGCGTTCAAGGGCGACGAGGCGCAGTTCGCCAAACTGCGCGCCAGCATCAAGTCGCCCGCAGACAAAAACAAAGCCGAGGGCGAGGCGTTCCTGGCCAAGGTGAAAACGGAGGAGGGCGTAAAGACCACCGCCTCCGGGTTGGCCTATAAAGTGTTGACCGCTGGAACCGGTGCCAGCCCGAAAGCCACCAACGAGGTGACCGTGCATTACACCGGCAAGCTGATAAGCGGCAAGGTGTTCGACAGTTCCGTGAAGCGCGGCCAACCGGCGACCTTCCCGCTGAATCGCGTGATCCCCGGCTGGACCGAGGGGCTGCAGTTGATGAAAAAGGGCGGCAAGTCGATCCTCTACATCCCGTCCGACCTGGCATACGGTACGCGCGGTGCCGGTGGTGTGATTCCGCCGAATGCGACACTGGTGTTTGAGGTAGAACTGCTGGAAATCAAGTAAGCCGCCAAGCGCATCACGCGCCGGCGGTTTTTAGGGAGTCAACGAATCGGCCCATGCGTTCGCAGGCGGTCTTGATCTGCTCGAGGCCGGTGGCGAAGCAGCAGCGCAGGTGCCCCTCGCCTGATGGGCCGAAGGCATCGCCAGGCACGCAGGCGACGTTTTCCTGCTTCACCAGTCGCGACGCGAATTCGCCCGAGCTGAGGCCGGTCGATTGCACGCTGGGGAAGGCGTAAAACGAGCCGCGCGGCAGGTGGCACTCCAGTCCCATGTCGTTGAACGTCTTGACGATGTAGTTGCGGCGGAGCCGGTATTGCTCCTTCATTTCGGCGACCGGCTCGGTGCCGTTTTGCAGCGCCTCGATCGCGGCTTCCTGGCTGATGACGCTGGCGCACAGCATGGAGTATTGGTGGATGCGCATCATCGCCTCGATCAATTCCGCCGGGCCGCAGGCGTAGCCGATGCGGAAGCCGGTCATCGCATAGGCCTTGGAGAATCCGTGCAGAAAAATCGTGCGCTCGGCCATGTCGGGCAGCGCCGCGATGCTGGTGTGCTTCCCCTCGAAGGTCAGCTCGGCATAAATCTCGTCGGTGATCACGAGCAGGTTGTGGCGCTTGGCCAAGTGGGCGATCGACTCGAGCGCCTCGCGGGTCATCGTGCCGCCGGTTGGGTTCGTCGGGAAGTTTAGCAGGAGCGCCTTGGACTTCGGCGTGATCGCCTGCTCGATCGCCTCGGCAGTCACGGCGAATCCGCCCTTGGCCAGGCACGGCACGGCCACCGGCACGCCGTGGGCCAGCGCGATGCCGGGCGCGTAGCTGACGTAGCAAGGTTCGTGGTAAAGGATCTCGTCGCCGGGATTGATGATCGCCCGCAGCGCGATATCGAGCGCCTCGCTGACGCCGACGCTGACGAGAACCTGCGTCTCCGGGTCGTACTCCACGCCGAAGCCCCCGGCAACGTAGCCGCTGATGGCGGCGCGCAGCTTGGGCAGGCCAAGGTTGGAGGTGTAGCTGGTGTGGCCGCGCTCGAGAGCGTAGATCGCCGACTCGCGAATGTGCCACGGCGTGACGAAGTCCGGCTCGCCGACGCCAAGCGAGATGACATCGGGCCGGCCCTGCACAAGGTCAAAAAACTCGCGAATGCCGGAGCGGGGAATGCGCTGAACCTGCTGGGCGACAGCGTCGCCGGGCTTGAAGTCACTCGACATTGATGGGGGTCAGGCTGCGGCCTTCTTTTGCCGGCGCTGAAATACCGGCTCCGCTTGGCCAAGCACGACCTTGTCGGTGACCTTGACGGAAACGACGTCGGTCGAGTCAGGGATCTCGTACATCGTGTCGAGCATCAGTTTCTCCATCAGGCTGCGGAGGCCGCGCGCGCCGGTGCCACGCTTGATGGCGGCCTTGGCCAACTCGACCAGGGCGCCGTCGGTGAAGTTCAGTTTCACGCCGTCCATCTCGAACAGCTTGGCGAACTGCTTTGTGAGGGCGTTTCTCGGCTCGGTCATGACGCGGACCAGTTGCTCCTCATCGAGTTCCTCGAGCGACGTGTGCACCGGCAGGCGCCCGATGAATTCCGGGATGAATCCGTAGCTGAGCAGGTCCTCCGGCTCGACGTGCTTGAGGATATCCTTGTCCTCCGCGCTGGGTTTGTCGTCGCGTTGCGCGTCGTCCTTGCCGGAAAAGCCAAGCACGTGTTTGCCGATGCGGCGCTGTATGATGTTGTCGAGGTCGACGAATGCGCCGCCACAAATGAACAGCACGTTGGTCGTGTCGAGCTTGATGTATTCCTGCTGCGGATGCTTGCGGCCGCCCTGCGGCGGGACGTTGCAGACGGTGCCCTCGAGAATCTTCAGCAGCCCCTGCTGCACGCCCTCGCCGGAGACGTCGCGGGTGATCGAGACGTTCTCTGTGCGGCGCGTGATCTTGTCGATCTCGTCGACGTAAATGATGCCGATCTGGGCGCGCTTCACGTCGTAATCGGCCGCCTGCAGGAGGCGCAGGACGATGTTCTCGACGTCATCGCCGACGTAGCCGGCCTCGGTCAGCGTGGTGGCGTCGGCGATGGCAAATGGCACGTCGAGCATCCGGGCCAGCGTGCGGGCGAGCAGCGTCTTGCCGGAGCCGGTCGGGCCGAGNAGCAGGATGNNGGGCCTTTAAATGATGCTCTAACTTCTCCACAAGAAATATTAAGAAGAATGCCTCTACATGAAAAAGCAAGGGAAAAAAAAGATAAAAGAAAAGAAGAAGCTTTTAAGCTTAATTTAAAAAGAGGATTAAGAAACATTAAAATTTTTGGTTGTATAAGTATAGCTTGTAGTTTGTATGCTACTTATCAAATATTATTTAACTATTATCAAATATAACTTAGTTTAAAGAATTACCTATTCTTGACCATTTCAACATTACCTCAACAACTTTATTTGATTCAAAGGGTACACGAATAAAATCTAAACCTCCTGCATCTAAACATTCTTTTTCCGTTTCATATTTAGAAGATATAAAAACTGCTTTGAGGTCTAATTTATAGTAGTCAGTTGTTTCCTTAAGTTGTTTATAAAATTCAACCCCATTCATATGGATATTTTTATAATTAATTAGGTATACATCAGGGTGTTTTATATGAGCCCATGCCAGAGCTTCTTCTGGAGAGTAATAAGGGTATGTTTAAAAACCTGCTTCAGTTAAAATTTTATCTAAAGTTTGAAGAACAGATATTTCTGTGTAAACAATACTAACCGTAGGTTGCATAGATTTAATCTAATACTCTTTTAGAGCATTATAAATAAAATAATCACTACCTCAGTTAAAATATAACAAAGGCTCATCCAGTGCGGTAAGCATTTTCACTGAATACTTCTCCCTTAGGTTTATTTGATTCATGATTATCCATTAAATCTACAATACATCTGATTAACGTTTCTTCATTATTTTCATTATACAATTGGTTTTTTGCA
>NYYJ01000067.1 GCA_002686755.1 Verrucomicrobiales bacterium | reverse complement strand
GTCGAGGCCGTCAAGCGGCACCTGGCCACCGGCGCGGATGTCAACGGCAAGGACGACCTCGGGCGCACCCCGCTCTACCGTGCGGCGTACAACGGCCACACTGAAATCGCCGGGCTCCTTCTCGCCGCAAACGCCGATCCCGAAGTCCGCGATGCAAACGGATGGACCCCGCTCCACGGCGCCGCCTACAAGGGCCGACTCGAGATCGTCGCCGCACTCATCGCCGCCAAGGCGGACGCCAATGCCCAAGACACCGACGGCGACACCCCGCTCGACTGGGCCAAGGGCAAGCCGGAGATCGCCACCCTCCTCCGCAAGCACGGCGGCAAAACCGGAGCCGAATTAAAAGCTGAATAAACATCAAACAACTCATCACAACAATCGGAACTCCGCTCCTGGTGGGATGCGCTTCACTGGATTCTTCCTCCAAAGTCCAACCAAGCTTGGAGTTGACCAAGGACGGCCTCCTCGTCGAGCCCGAATCCCAAGCGCCGTACACCGGCAGGCAGTCAGCCAAGTTCAACTCCGGAGCAACGCATTGGGAAGGATCGGTGGTCGACGGGAAACGAGTGCGGGCCGTGTACCCCGGCTGGACCGGAAAGCTTGAGGAGAAATCGAACCGTTGGGGTTGGGTTGAGGATGTCTACACAACCCAAGACAGGAAATGGCTGAGATACAAGCCAAGCCGCTATCCGTTTCGTTATTTCCAACGCGTGATGAACCAATTCGNGCCACTCCCGAACTCCAGACTGCGAGAACCAAATTTTGATGCCCCATACATCAATTGAGTTGGCAACGAACCATAAAACTGGAGAATACGATGAAACGAATCCTGCCCATAACAGTCGCTGCCGGGCTTTTTGTGAACAGCTCGTTCGCCGGTCCGATCCATGACGCCGCGAAGGAGGGCGACCTTGCCGGCGTTCAAGAGGCCATTGATGACGGCGCGAACGTGAAGGCAAAGACCATACGCGGATGGGCGCCCCTGCATTACTCCGGCGGCCAGCCGATGCGCTTTTACCAGTTGCGTCTGACCGAGTAGCCCCAGAACAACACCCAACCCCGCTTGGCCAAGCGCGAATCGGTAGCCATGACACCAACCGAAAGCAACCCGACCCAGCGCCACCGCCGGCTTGGCTTAGTGTTGCTACTCCTGTTCGCGCTCGCGATGGTGATGGGGCCGGGGCCTGGGCTGCGACTGGTGAATCCCGAGCCAAGCGCCGCCCGCGAGAGCCTGCTCTTTCTCGGGCTGCCGGTGATCTACGCTTGGGGGTTGTTTTGGTACGGCGTTCAGGCTGCGGTGGTGGTGACGGCCTGTCTCACCATTTGGAAACCCAGCGACGATTGATGGACACCGCCGTGACAACTGACCTTGGCTGGCTCCCGCACTTTTGCCTCGCGGGCTATCTGCTGTTCCTTCTCGGGATCGGCCTCTGGGGTTTCCGCAAACGCCAAGCCGGCGAGGAGGATTACTACCTCGCCGGACGCGGCCAAGGCTGGCTGGTTTCGTCGCTGACGATCATGGCCACGTTTTTCAGCTCGGCGGCGATGCTCGGCGCGCCGGGTATGGTATACAAGGAAGGGGTCGTGTTTGCGCTGTTCGCGCTGAATGTCCCGCTGAGCGGCGCCGCGATCTACGTGCTCGGCAACCGCATCCGCAAACTTGGCCACACGCATGGGCACGTCACGCCGGCCGACCTGATCTGCAGCCACTACGGCAGCCCGGTGGCGCTGCGGTGCCTCGTTGCGTTGATCGGTTTTCTCTACGCCGTGCCGTACGTCGTCATCCAGATCCAGGCGGGCGGCCTCATCTCGAGCCAACTCTTCGGCGGTGAACACGCGTTCGAGATCGGTGCCTGCCTGCTGTCGCTCGTGACGATGCTGTACATCATGATCGGCGGCATGCGCAGCGTCGCTTGGACCGATGCGCTGCAGGGCACGCTGCTGATGGGCGGCATGCTGCTGGCCGGTGCCGCCGCCGTGGCCGCCCTCGGCGGACCATCCGCTTTTTTCGCGAAAGTCGCCGAACTGCCTCGCACGTCACTCTCCGTCCCCGGCACCACCGGCTCGTTCACGCCGGAGAAACTGTTCACGCTCTGCATCTTCGGCGCGCTCGGCTCAATGATCCAACCGGCGCAGTGGATGCGCTTTTACGCGGCCAAGTCGGCCAAGGCGCTCCGGCGCAGCGCGGTCATTTTCGCGCTTGGCCTGACGGCCTGTTTTCTGTTTGGCGTGATGCTGGTCGGCTTGGGCGGCCAAGTGCTCTACCCCGTGGCCAAGCCGAACACCAACGGCGCGTTCGAATACCAAGTGCAAATCGACGGCCAAACGGTCGCCGTCCCCGAAGCCGGCTTGGCCAAGCGCTTGGCCAAGGGCGGCAAGCCGCTGCCCCACCCTGACGTCGGCGCGGGTTCGAGGGATTTCGATCAAATCATGGTCGTCGTGCTCAAGCGCCACCTCCCCGAGTTGCTTGGCCCGGCGGGACTGCTGCTCGGCACGCTGATCATCATTGCGATCATGGCCGCTGCGATGAGTACCGCCGACAGCAATCTGCACGCGATGAGCGCCGTGCTGACCCGCGACATTTACGGCGGCATCCTGCGCCCCGGCGCCCCGGAGAAAAATCGACTGTGGGTCGGACGCGGCGTGATCGCGGCGGCAACGATGCTGTCGCTCGGCATGGTGTTCGTCAGCCGCAGCAGCGAAAGTTTCGACCCGGTCGGGATGATCATGCCGATGAGCTTGCTGGCAATCGCCTTCTCGAGCCAACTGCTGCCGGTGACGTTCGACGTGCTGTTCCTCAAGCGCGGTTCGCGGCGCGGGGCGATCGCCGGGATCGTCGCTGGGATGCTAGTCGTGCTGATGTTCAGCCCGCTGCTGGCGATCGTCACTGGAAGCGATTCAGCCGCCGTGGGCCTGTTCGCCCGCCTCAAGCAAATCGCCGACATCGGCTTCTGCGGCGTGGTGGTGAACGTGTCACTCTTTGCCCTGCTCAGCACAGCCAAGCGCCGGTAGGGACGCCTGTCCCAGCCGTCCGCAAATTATCAAACCAAGCCCCGGACTACTGGGACAGCAATCCCTATCTTCATCACTTACCCAGCTTGGCCAGTTGCCGGCGGAGGTGCTTGGATTGTTTGTCGTTGAGGATTTGCCACACGGCCAGGCCGTTGCCGACCAACTCCCATTCGTCGAATTCCCAGACGACTTTTTTGTCGCGGGTGATCTCGAAGATTTGCGGGTTGCCCTCGCCGGCGTGGCAATTGCCGATGATGTAGTTGCCGTTCTTCAATTGCTGCAGCGCGGTCATCCAGCCAAGCTCAATTTCCGTCCCGGGCACTGTCCCCTTGATCTCCCAAACCACCTTTTTTTCAGGCGTCACTTCGACGACACTTTTGCCACTTCCAGATGCGATCAATGTGTTGCCGTTCTTCAGGCGAATCGCGCCGTAGCAGCGGGTGTTAATGAGGTACTCCCAAACGATCTCGCCCTTGCGGTTGTACTCGGTGACGACGCCCGGATTTTCGGAGGTGACAAGGTAGTTGCCCTCCGGCGTGAAACGCACCCAGCGCGTGTTTTGCCGGCCGTCCCGCTTCATCGGTATCTCGTGGATGATCTTGCCGTTTTTGTCGACCTCGATGATACGCCCCACCCCGCTCTCGACGATCGATGTGTTGCCGTTTTTGAGCCGAGCAAAGGCGTGCACATCCACCCGCTTGCCCTTGTTGCCGTTCATCGTGGCGGAGTCGTAAGTCCAGACGACTTTTTTGCCGAGGGTGATCTCGGTGAGTTTGGTCCAGCTATCGTGGTAGAGAATGTTGCCGTTGGGCAGTAGGTGAACGTCGTGGTGACCGGCGTGGCCCCGCTGCGGTCCGGCGGTCTTGTGCGACCAAATCACGTCGCCGTCACGGTCGGTGATGGCGAGGATGTTTTTGCCGTACGACGCACTGACCAAAACCAGACGCTCTCCCTTGGCCGCGACGACGGTAAGCAACAGAATGAGTGCGAGCGAGTAATGCAGTTTGGTTTTCACGCCGGGGAAGCTAGCCGCTTGGCCAAGCGGCGTCGAGCGCGGGTTGGGAGGGACGATCAGCGAAAGAGGCGGGTCTCGAGGCGGTTGCTGTCGTCGCCCAAGCCGACGCTGGGCATGGCTTTGAGCGAGAAGACGAGGCTGACGCTGAAGTCGTCTTTGCCGGCGCGATGGTCGCGCAGGCGGAACCGCAGCGCCGCCGTCGCGCTGGAGAAGTCGCGGTAGACGCTGTAGCTCTGTTCCTCCATCGTGCCGTCGCTGGCCTCGAACTGGTGGATCATCCGGAAGCCCCACTCCTCGTTCAGCCGATAGTAGACGCGNCTGAACAGCAGGTCGTTGCCCCAGCGCCAGTCGTCATCGAGTTGCTGCTGGAAAAACGGNTCGTACGGGTAACGCTCGCGCAACTCGTCCGGCGACAGATTGCGGAGATACCGGTGGCCAAGCGTCCAACTCCAGCGATCATTGGGCAACAGCGATATCGTGTGGTTTGCCTCGTTGAGCCGGCTGTCATTCGGGTCGAAACGCACCTCGGAACCGAGCAGGAGCCACGAGCGCGGCTTGATTTCCAAGTCGGAGTAAACGTCGTTGAAGCGCGCCTCGCCCGCATCGGTTTCCAGCCGCNAGTCNGTGAACAGTTCCCAGTTGAGCAGGTCATCGACTTGGCCGTTGCGCTTGGTTTGCAGCCGGTTCCGGACGCCCAAGCGCACGACGTTGCGCGAGTCGATGTTGTCGATCGAGTTGTAGTCGGGGAAGTCGATCGGCCGCAGGCGCAGCGTCTGCAGTTCGCGGTCGAACTGCGGCAGCTCCCACGGGCGCCTGTCCGGCTTGGGCACGTAAATGTAATTGGCCAACGGCTGCACGATGTGCCGCAGTCCGTTGACATCGAGCAGGCGGCTCGAGGCGTTGNCCCACGTNCTCGACGCCTTGAACGANAGCTCGACGCCGGTGTTGAACACAGAGCGNTCCATCCCGCCGGCTTGGCCAAGCGCGGGATCGCCGCCGGCCGTCGCNCCGTAATGCGTCAGCCGGACACCGGCGTGCGGCGTGACGTTGAGCCAGCCGAAGTAGGTGCGCGGCAGCAGCAGTTGCTGGTGCGAGTCGGCGCGGAACGCCTCGTAGTCGTGCAGGCCAAGGTCGGTGTCGGCCGGGCGAAACCGGAAATGGCCGACCGAGGTTTCGCTCTCGTAAAAAACCGGCGACGAGCCGAGCCGCTGGCGAAGGCCGGTCCAGCGAATCTCCGGCAGCCGCTCAACGGCCTGGTAAAAGTCATCGATGCGCGGCTGGGCCAGCAGGCTGACGCTGAAGTTGCGCCAATGCTTGGCCAACTCGATGTGCGACGCCGGCTGCGGGTTGCGACGAAATTGGCTCTCGAAAAAGTCGCGGTTCACGAACGCGTCACTCTGCTCCTGCAACAGTAGCTTGGCCGTGAAGTCCGGCCGAAGGTTGACCGTGTGGTACAGGCTCAGTCGATGCCGGTTGTTGCGGTCGGCGAAGTCGGCGCTGCGGGAGCGATTGTCCGCGCCGGCGGCGGGATCGCGGTCGTCAAGCAGGTAGACCGACGCCTCGCCGACGCCGGCTTGGCCAAGGTCGTAGCGCGTGTCCAGCCCGGCCGCCCAACCCCGGCGAGTGCGGTAGTCGAGGTGCGCCTTGCCGCCCAGCCGGTCGCTCAATTGCCAATTGTACGAGCCTTCAAAAAACAGGCCGTATCTGCTGCGGTAACCGGGCGTGAGGCCCCATTGATTGGACGGCCGATCGAGTCGGTGGCGGTAGTACGGAAAATAAAACACCGGAACCTTACCGGCGTAGAGCGTCGCGCCGCGTGCCTCGACGTATTTGCCAGGGACGATGCTCAAGCGCCGTGTGCGGAGTCGCAGCACTGGGTCGGTGCGGTCGTCGGTGGTCAGCCAGGCGTTATCGACCGAGTAGCGGTTGGCCGTGGCGTCGCCTTTGATGTTGGTGCCCTCGACGAAAAACGGCGCCTGACCGGCGCGGAAATGGTCGGTCTGCATCGCGCGGGTCTGGAAGTTGTAATAAAGGCGTTCGGCGGTGAAGACGCGATCCCGGTTTTGCAGCGTGACGTTGCCCTCTGCAAAAATCTCGCCGGTGGATTGGTTGAGCCGGCCGCGGTCGGCGATAACGTAGGCGCGTTCGGCCTGCTCCTCAAACGTGATGCGGAATCGGTCGTTCAGGATGACCAAGCCGTCGTCGAGGTTGTAGTCGAACTCGCCCGGCTCGAGCGACTCGATCTCCCACACCGGCCCGGCGGGCGACGCCGGCTCGACCGCCCGGCCGTCGCTTGGCCAAGCGACGAGCAGCGGGAAAACTAGACCAGCCCAATGGAGATGCATCAACGGGCGTTGAGTTAAGCAGAGCCGGGTGTTGGCGACAAGCCAAGCGCTTGGCCGCGGGACGAAAAAAGGCGGGGCATTTTACGCCCCGCCTTGGATTGCTGTTGTTATTGGAACAGCGCGAATTACATCATGCCGTGGTCGTGGCCCCCGCCGCCCGCCGGCATAGGCGGCTCCTTCTCCGGAATCTCGGTGATCAGGCACTCGGTGGTGAGCAGCAACCCAGCGATGGAGCCGGCGTTCTGCAGCGCGGTGCGGGTGACCTTTTTCGGGTCGACAACACCAGCCTTGACGAGATCCTCGTACTTCTCNGTCGCGACGTTGAAGCCGTTGTTGCCCTTGCTGTCCAAGACGTCCTGGACGATCACGGCGCCCTCGAGGCCAGCGTTGGCGGCCAGGGCGCGCAGCGGCGCCTCGACGGCGTTGCGGATGATGGAGACACCAATCTGCTGGTCGCCCTCCAGTTGTAGCTTTTCGATCGCCGGGCGGGTACGCAGCAGGGCGACACCACCACCGGGAACGATGCCCTCCTCCACTGCGGCGCGGGTGGCGTGCAGGGCGTCCTCGACGCGNGCCTTCTTTTCCTTCATCTCGGTCTCGGTGGCTGCACCGACGTTGATGACGGCGACACCGCCGGCCAGCTTGGCCAGACGCTCCTGCAATTTCTCGCGATCGTAGTCGGAGGTGGTCTCCTCGATCTGGCGGCGAATCTGGTTCACGCGGGCCTGGATCTCGGACGACTTGCCGGAGCCCTCGACGACGGTGGTGTTTTCCTTGTCCACCACGATGCTCTTGGCGCGGCCCAAGTCGCTCAACTCGACGGACTCGAGCTTTATGCCGAGATCCTCGGTGATGCAGCGGCCACCGGTCAGGATGGCGATGTCCTCGAGCATGGCCTTGCGGCGGTCGCCGAAGCCGGGCGCCTTGACGGCGGCGATGTTCAGCGTGCCGCGGATGCGGTTGACCACGAGGGTGGCCAGGGCCTCGCCCTCGACGTCCTCGGCGATGATGAGCATCTGCTTGCCGGTCTTGGCGACCTTCTCGAGCAGCGGCACCATGTCCTTGAGGCTGCTGATCTTCTTCTCGTAGATGAGAATGTAGGCGTCCTCCAGGCGGCACTCCATAGAGTCGGTATCCGTGGCGAAGTACGGCGAGAGGTAGCCCTTGTCAAACTGCATGCCCTCGACCACGTCGAGCGTGGTCTCGATCGACTTGGCCTCCTCGACAGTGATGGTGCCGTCCTTGCCGACCTTGTCCATGGCATCGGCAATAATCTCGCCGACCTCCTCGTCCCAGTTCGCGGACACGGTGGCAACCTGGTTGATCTCCTCCTTGTCCTTGACCTTCTTGGAGGCCTTGTCGAGCGCGCCAACGGCGGCGTCAACGGCCTTCTGGATGCCGCGCTGGATGGCGATCGGGCTGGCCCCCGCGGTGACGTGCTTGAGGCCGCCGCTAAAGATGGCCTCGGCCAAGACGGTAGCCGTGGTGGTGCCGTCGCCGGCGGCGTCACTGGTCTTGCTGGAGACCTCGCGCACCATCTGGGCGCCCATGTTCTCGTACGGATCCTCGAGGTCGATCTCCTTGGCCACTGTGACACCGTCCTTGGTGACCGTGGGGGAGCCGAACTTCTTGTCGAGGACGACGTTGCGGCCCTTGGGGCCTAGGGTTGCAGTCACGGCCTTGGACAGGATGCTCACACCGGCGAGCAGGGCCTGCCGAGCCGCTTCATCAAACTTCAGTTGTTTTGCTGACATATTCTATTGTTCCTTTCCAAATTGTTATTCAACGATCGCAAGGATGTCATCGGAGTTCAAGATCTTGAGTTCCTTGCCATCAATCTTGATCTCGGTGCCGCCATACTTGCTGATCAACACCTTGTCCCCCTTCTTGACCTCGAAGGGAATCTTGTTCCCCGAGTCATCCGTCTTGCCGGTGCCCAAGGAGAGTACCTTGGCTTCGGTTGGTTTTTCCTTCGCAGAATCCGGGATGATGATACCACCCTCCGATTGCTGCTCCTTGTCCTCGATCGGCTCCACCAGGAGCCGGTCGCCGAGCGGTTTTACTTTCAGTGCCATGTTTGTTTTTTTTCTAACTTGCTGTGTTGGTTCCCGCCTCGGGCGGGAAAGTGTGCCGCGCCGGAAAGTCAGGGCCACCCGGCCCCAGCCAAGCGCGGCTAAATTATCGGTCGGCCTTTTCCTCCACGACCTCGGCGTCGATGATGGGCCCCTCGTCTTTCTTGGCCGGCTCGTCCTCGTCGGCCGGGGCTGCGTCGCCGCCCGGCTCCGCGCCGCCGGCTGCCTGGGCTTCCTGGGCGGCCTTGTAAATATCACCGGAGGCGTCCTGCACGACCTGTTGAAGTTTCTCCGTGGCGGCCTTGATCGCGTCGGAGTCGGAGCCTTTCACCGCCTCTTTCAACTCGTTGTTGGCGGCCTCGAGCGCGCTCTTTTTGTCGCCTGAAATCTTGTCGCCGTTCTCCTTGAGCAGCTTCTCCGTCTGGTAGGCCAGGTTGTCGGCGTTGTTGCGCAGGTCGACGTCTTCGCGACGTTTTTTGTCGTCGTCGGCGTGCGCCTCGGCGTCCTGCTTCATTTTCTCGATGTCCTCCTCCGAGAGGCCGCTGCTGGCGGTGATGGTGATCTTCTGCTCCTTGCCGGTGCCAAGATCCTTGGCGTTGACGTTGAGGATGCCGTTGGCATCAATGTCGAACGTCACCTCGATCTGCGGCGTGCCACGCGGTGCGGGC
>NYYJ01000066.1 GCA_002686755.1 Verrucomicrobiales bacterium | reverse complement strand
CGGAAAAGACGAGTTTGCACGGCTCCGGCTGGGCATCGGCCGACCGGAGCCAAACCGGGACGTGTCCGGCTTCGTGCTTGGCCAATTTGCCGAGGCCGAGACCGAACTGCTGGAACGGGTGCTGGAAACGGCGGCGGATCAGCTCGCCTGCTGGGTGCTACAAGGCATCGGGCCGGCAATGAACAATTACAATGGGGACTGTTCCCCGACAGAAAACGAGACTGATGACGAAATACGAAGGNACGATCATCCTGAAGGAAACGGGNCGTGAAAGNACCGTCGAGGAACTGCAGACCCTCATCTCGGCCGAGATCGACACGGCCGGCGGGAAGGTCGGCGAGTTCAACGCCGTGGGCCAGAGGGACTTTGTCCGGGTGGCCAACCGCAAGAACCCGGATGGCTACTACCTCGAAGTCACGTTCGAGGGCGACCCAGCAGCAACTGGCGACCTAAAAAAACGCCTACTTAAGCTGAAGGACGTCTTCCGCGTGTTCTTCACCAAACCGACGTGATTCGTGAGTTGATTCCGATGGTGCAATATGGTTAAACTCCAACCATGGCAAGCTTCAACAAAGTAATCCTGATGGGCAACCTGACCCGCGACCCCGAGTTGCGTTATACGCCCAGCGGCACCGCGATCGCCAAGATGGGCCTCGCCGTCAACCGCGTCTGGCGAGACGCCGAGGGACAGCAGAAGGAGGAAGTCACCTTTGTGGACGTCGATGCCTTTGGCAAACAGGCCGAGACGATTGGCCAATACATGCAAAAAGGCCGCCCAATCCTGGTCGAGGGCCGACTCAAGCTCGACCAGTGGGAGGACAAAAACACCGGCCAAAACCGGAGCCGACTCGGCGTCGTGCTCGAGCGATTCACCTTCGTTGGCGGTGGCGGTGGCCAAGCGGGCGGTGGAGACGCTGCCCCGCAGCAGTCCGCCCCTCCCCCATCCGAGCCAGCAGGCGGCCCACCCGTGGACGCCCCCGGGGACGACGACGTCCCATTTTGAGCAAAGACCAATTCACACCACAAGCGACTCATGGCAAAAACTGACGTTATTTTAATCAAGAATGTGGAAGGCTTGGGCGGGGAATCCGACCAGGTGAACGTGGCCACCGGCTACGCACGCAACTACCTCCTGCCACATGGACTCGCTATTCCGTTGACCGAGGGCAACGAGCGCCGCCTCGAGGCCCTGCGCAAGGTGCGGCGCGATCGCGAAATCCGCGAAGCCAAGGATGCCAAGGAACTGTCCGCAAGTTTCAAGCACCTGATTTTGCACCTGAAGGTCAAGACCGGTGACACTGGCAAAATGTACGGCTCGGTCACTCCGGCGAACATCATCGAGCAACTCAATGAGCAGTTCGAGATCAAGCTCGATCGCCGGAAGGTTCGCCTCGAGGAGCCAATCCGCACAGTGGGCGACCACGACGTCGAGTTGCGGCTGCACTCCGAGGTCAGCACCACCCTCAAGGTGCGCGTGGAGAGCAGCAACCCTCTACCGGAAGCAGAAACCGAGGCCACCGCAGAGGAGGCTCCGGCGAGTTAACTGAATTTACACAACATATTGAAAAGCAAGACAGCGCTATTGATCGGGGCTGTCTTGTTTTTTTGTGGCTGCGAATATGAGGCGCCCCTGACGGAGGATCACACCATCCCGGTTGATTCATCCGTGCTCGGCCTGTGGGAAATCGTTCCGGAAGACGGAAACGAGAAAAAGGAACGGATGATGATCCTAAAATTTTCCGCAACCGAGTACATAATTCATTACCCTGTCGGGGAGGACGCCATGTATTTCCGAGCCTATCCCATCAAGCCCGGCGGAGTATCGTGCGTCCAACTTCAGGCCATCGGCACCCATGAAGGGCCACCGAGCGAAGGGGAGAAAAACCTGTACCACGTCGCCTCGTATCGACTGGAAAACGAGAAGCTTGAAATCAGGCTGCTGAATGAGGAACTGGTGGATGACGAGTTGAAGACCTCCGAGACATTGACGCACTCCTTCCTAAAGCAGAGGCAAAACAAGAAGCTATTCGTCAATCCGGGTACATTCCGAAGGGTCGAAAAGTAAACCCGCCCTTTCCTCGCTTGGCCAAGCGCTTGGCCAAGGTCAGCCGTGCTGCTCGACCAATTGCCGAAACTCGCCGAACAAGCCGCTTGAGTCGTGCGGCCCCGGCGACGCCTCCGGATGGTACTGCACGCAGAACACCGGCTTGGTCTTGTGCCGCAACCCCTCGACCGTCTGGTCGTTGAGGTTGACCCGATTCACCGTCACGTCGCTTGGCAGCGTGTCGGCGTCCACCATGAACCCGTGATTCTGCGAGGTGATCTCCACCCGGCCGCTCTCGAGATCCTTCACCGGCTGGTTCGCGCCACGATGACCGAACTTGAGTTTGCTTGTCTTGCCGCCCAAGGCCAGGCCGAGAATTTGGTGGCCCAGGCAAATGCCGAAAATCGGCAACCCCTTGGCCAGCAACGCCGCGACCGCCTCCGCCGCGTACGTCACAGCCGCCGGGTCGCCGGGGCCGTTGGAGAGAAAGACGCCGGCCGGACTGTGCTTCAACGCCTCCTCCGCCGGCGTGTTCGCCGGGACGAGCGTCACCGCGAAACCGGTCTGCCTCAGTCGGCGCAAAATGTTGTACTTGATGCCAAAGTCGTAGGCGACGATTGGAATGTCCGCTGACGGCATCGGGTCGCGCTGGGTTCGGCCGTCGATCTCGCGCGGCCCCTTCGGCAGCCGAAACGCCGGGCTCAACGCATCCTCCTCATCCCACGCAAAGCTCGACTCGTGGGTGACCTCCTTCACGTAATCGACACCGACGAGGCCGGGCCACGCCTTCGCCTTGGCCAGGGCGTCTTCAGCCGTGGCACCCTCCTCCGTCGTCAGGTAGCCATTCATCGCGCCGCGGACGCGGAGCTTCTTGGTCAACGCCCGCGTGTCGATCCCCTCGATGCCGGGGATGCCGTTGCGCTCCATGTAGTCGCCGAGCGAACTGTCCGCCCGGTAGTTGCTGACGACCGGCGACAACTCGCGCACGACAAAGCCGCTGGCGTGCGTCTGGTACGACTCGACGTCCTGCTCGTTGACCCCGTAGTTGCCGATGAGCGGATAGGTCATCGTGATNATTTGGCCCTTGTACGACGGGTCGGTCAGGATTTCCTGATACCCCGTCATGGAGGTGTTGAAACAAACTTCCCCGGCGACCGACGCCGCAGCGCCAAACGCACGCCCCTCGAAAATGGTGCCGTCCTCCAGTGCGAGGATGGCTTTAGGCCCCAAGCCAGACATCGCCGGGGAGATTACAGACACGACACCCCATCGGCAAGCGCACTCCGAATGAGGATACCCGCTTGGCCAAGCGCTTGGCCAAGCACGCCGCCCATGTATGCTGTCAAAACCGCTGTTTTCCACCGGTATGACCCCACATAACCGTTGACAGCCAAGGGTTCACGGGTATGATTTCGCGCCCTTTTTTCGGGGGCAAATGGCCAAGCGAACCATCAACGACATCGACCTGCGGGGCAAGCGCGTCCTGGCACGCGTCGATTACAACGTGCCGATGGCCGACAAGGACGGCGCGATGCGAATCAACGACGACACCCGCATCCGCGCCACCCTCCCGACGCTCCAGTCGATGACCGAGAGCGGCGCGAAGGTCGTCCTCGCCGCGCACCTTGGCCGGCCCAAGGGCGAGCGCGTGCCGTCGATGAGTCTCCGCCCCGTGGCCGACCGGCTTTCGGAGTTGATCGGCCAACCGGTCGCCTTCTGCGACCAGTGCGTTGGCCAAGCGGCAACCGACGCCGCAGCCAAGCTGGAGGATGGCGGCCTGTTGCTGCTGGAGAATGTCCGCTACCACGCCGAGGAGGAGGCCAACGACCCGGCCTTCGCCAAGCAACTCGCCGGCGACGCCGAGGTGTTCGTGAACGACGCCTTCGGTGCCGCCCACCGCGCCCACGCCTCAACCGCCGGTGTGGCCGCCGTGCTCAACGCCCGGGGCGGCCAATGCGTGTCCGGCCTACTGATGGAGCGTGAATTGCAGTTTCTCGGCGACGAACTGGAGTCACCGGAGCGCCCGTTCGTCGTCATCCTCGGCGGCGCGAAGGTTTCCGACAAAATCAAGGTGATCGACCGCCTGCTCGACAAGGCCGACACGATCCTGATCGGCGGCGCGATGGCATACACGTTCAAGCTGGCCAAGGGGTTCACTGTTGGCAAATCACTCGTCGAGCGGGACAAGGTGGATGTCGCCCAGGCGGCCCTCGACAAGGCGGCCAAGCGCGGCGTGCAGTTTTTGATCCCGAGCGACAACGTCATCGCCGTGCCGACGGAGATCGACGGCAGATTCGCTTTTGGCGATCACCGCGTGAACGACAGCGAAAACATCCCGGACAACGTGGAGGGGGTCGACATTGGCCCCAAATCGGCGGAGGCATTTTGCAGCGTGATCGCCGGGGCCGGGACAATTTTGTGGAACGGCCCCATGGGCATCTTCGAGGATGAGCGGTTCGCGGGCGGCACCTTTGCCGTGGCCAAGGCGGTTTGCGAGGCGACCGCCAATGGGGCCAAGAGCATCATCGGTGGCGGCGACAGCGTTAAGGCGCTGAACAAGGCCGGCCTTGGCGACCAAGTCACCTTCATGAGCACCGGCGGCGGCGCGAGCCTCGAGTTTCTAGAGGGCCGGGAGTTGCCCGGCGTCGACGCCTTGGCTGACAAATAAATCAACGCATGGACAAGGAACGAAAACTGATCATCGCCGGGAACTGGAAAATGAACAAGACCGTCGCCGAGTCGCTCGACCTGGCCAACGGCCTGGTTCGCGAACTGAAGGACGTCACCGAGGTGGACATCGCCGTCTGCCCGCCGTTCACGGCGCTGTCCGCCGTGTCCGAGGCGATTCTCGACTCGAACATCCGGCTCGGCGCGCAAAACATGAGCGAGCACGGCTACGGCGCCCACACCGGCGAGACCGCTGCCGGGATGCTCAAGGAATTCTCCACCCGCTACGTCATCCTCGGCCATTCCGAGCGGCGCCAATACCAGCGCGAATCGGACGAACTCGTCGCCGCCAAGGCCAAGGCCGCCCACGAGACCGGCCTCAAGCCGATCGTCTGCGTGGGCGAACAACTCGAGGACCGCGAAAGCGACCGCACCGAGGAGGTCGTCGGATCGCAGATTCGCGGCAGCTTGGCGGGCTTGACCGCCGGGCAAATGGAAGGCACGGTCGTCGCTTACGAGCCGGTCTGGGCGATCGGCACCGGCAAAACCGCCACCTCCGCCCAAGCGCAGGAAGTGCACGCATTCATTCGCAACCTGCTGGGCGACATCTTCGATGAGGACACGGCCAAGCGGGTGCGCATCCAGTACGGCGGCAGCGTCAAGCCGGACAACGCCCGCGAACTGATGAGCCAGCCGGACGTGGACGGCGCACTGGTCGGCGGGGCGTCGCTCGACGTGAGAAATTTTTCCGAGATCATCCTGAACTCGATCTGATAGACAAATAGAACCATGAGTGTCCTGATTGGATTATTGACAACCGTACTCGTCCTGAACTGCTTCTTCCTCGTGCTGCTGATCCTGATTCAGCTGCCGAAGAAGGAATCCGGCTCCGGCCTGGCCTTTGGCGGCGGCACGCTGGACATGGCGCTCGGCGCCGGAGCGGGGAACATGCTGACCAAGCTCACCAAGGTTTCCGCATCGCTGTTCCTGTTGCTCTGCCTCGTGCTGGCCATCATCGGCAACCCCGGCAAGGACGACATCAGCGCAAGCCTCGGCGCCAAGGTGACACCCGCCACGACGCCGGCCGAACTGCCGACGGCGACCTCGGTCGAGGCGGAAGTATCAGGCGAATTGGATGACGCCCTCGCCGGTGCCGCGGACACCCCCGCACCGCAGACTCCCGAGACGGCCACCCCGCCACCGGCCCCGGAGACTCCGGCCGAGACACCGGCCGCACCGCCGGAGGGCGGCGAGAAAAAATAAGCGGAAGGCTCCCATGAGTTTCAACGGCGTTCCTGTGCATCGGCTGGGAACGCTTTTTTTATGCCTCATCCTGCTTGGCCAAGTCGGCTGTTTTCAGCAACACGAACCGGCCGACTTCGTGATCATCAACGGCCCCGACCCCGAGTCGCTCGACCCGGCGATCATCCCCAGCCAGTCGGACGGCCGCATCGTCTCGGCGCTTTTCGAGGGGCTGACCCGCTTTAACGCCGTCACCGCCCAGGCCGAGCCGGCCTTGGCCAAGCGCTGGGACATCTCCGGCGACGGCCTCGTCTACACATTCCACCTGCGCGACGGCCTTCATTGGTCAACCGGGGAGCCGATCACGGCGCATGACGTGGTCTACTCGTGGCGGCGCGCCGTCGATCCCGCCACCGCCAGTGACTACGCCGGGATGCTCTATTACGTGAAAAATGCCGAGGCCATCAACAGCGGCCAACTCACCGACCTGACCCGGCTTGGAGTGCGTGCGGTCGACGACCAAACCGTGCGCGTCGAACTGGCCGCCCCCACCCCATTCTTCATTGAGTTGTGCGCGTTCTGGACGCTGGCCGTCGTGCCGGAAACGGCAATCGCACGGCACGGCGACCAATGGTGCCTCAGCCACCCGCTGCCAGTGAGCGGATCACACACGCTTGAACATTGGCGGGTGCGCGACCGGATTCGCCTCCGCAGGAATGACCGATACTGGGACGCGGCCAATACGCGAAACGAAGTCATCGACTTACTGCCGGTGGAGACACCGGAGACTGCCATCAACCTGTACGAGGCCGGCCAAGCCGACATCATCTGGGACAAAGGCCTTGTGCCGACCGAACTGCTCGATGCCCTCAGCCCGCGTCCCGACTTTCACCGGTTCGACTATCTTGGCACCTACTTCGTGCGGTTCAACACCACGAAAAAACCGCTCGACGATCCGCGCGTCCGCAAGGCGATGGCGTTGGCCATCGACAAGGCACTCCTAGTTGCGAAATACACCAAGGGCGGCGAGAGACCGGCCGACCACTTCGTCCCGCCCGGCACCGGCGACTACTCCTCGCCAAGCGGCCCGGCACACGATCCCGGCTTGGCCAAGCGGCTGCTCGCCGAGGCCGGGTATCCCGATGGCGACAATTTCCCGACCGACTTTGAGTACCTGTTCAACTCCAGCCCGTTGAACAAAAACATCGCGGTCGAACTACAGCGCATGTGGCGCGACACGCTGGGAATCCGGGTCAAGCTGCGCCAGGCGGAACACAAGGTGTACCTCGCCGCCCAAAGCGCCCTAGACTACCACATCACCCGCAGCAGCTGGATCGGCGACTACAACGACCCCAACACCTTTCTCGACATGTTCATGGCCCGGAACGGCAACAACCGCACCGGCTGGGCCAACGCCGACTACGACCAACTCATCCGCTTGGCCAACGCCACTCCCGACTTGGCCAAGCGCAACGCGATGTTTCGCGAGGCCGAGACCATTCTCATCGCCGATGAACTGCCGATTGCACCGCTGTTTTTCTACGTTGGCATCAATATTTACGACCCCGACCGCATCGGCGGCATCCACCCGAACATCCTCGATATCCACCCCGTTAACGCCATTCACACCATAAAACCCGGCCAAGCGGCGAAAAAGTGAGTGAAAGCCGGTTTTAACGCTTCACATTTGCCGGAGATTTTAAGACATTTGCCGCCCTTTTTCGCCGGGAAATCGACAGGCTGAAGGCCCAAGTACTTGGACCCCAAGGATTTTCGACTCCCCAGCAACAGATATTTTATGACCGCTCCGAAAGAAAATGCACCGTGGGTGACCTTCCGCCCCGAGATCAAGGTTCTGGATTGTACCGTCCGCGACGGGGGACTCATCAACAGCCACCAGTTCGAGGACGAGTTCGTCAAGGCCGTCTACGAGACCGCCATCGCCGCCGGCATCGACTACATGGAACTCGGCTACAAGGCCTCCAAGACCCAGTTCGCCCGGGCGGACCACGGCGACTGGAAATATTGCGACGAGGACGACCTGCGCCGGATCGTCGGCGACAACGACAGCCCGCTCAAGCTCACCGCCATGGCTGACGCCGGCAAGACCGACTACAAGACCGACATCATTCCAGCCGAGCAAAGTGTGCTCGACTGCATCCGCGTCGCCACCTACGCGCACCAGATTCCCACCGCGGTGGAAATGATCCAGGATGCCCACGACAAGGGCTACGAGACCTGCTGCAACATCATGGCTATCAGCACCGTCGCTGATCCCGAGATTGACAAGGCATTGGAGATCCTCGCCGGGACACCGGTGGAAACCATCGTTGTCGTGGACAGCTACGGCTCACTTTACCACGAACAGATTAGGGCGTTGGTTCAGAAATACGTCGCCGTGGGCAAGGCCACCGGCAAGGAGGTTGGCATACACACGCACAATAACATGCAGCTCGCCTTCGCCAACACGATCGAGGCAATCATCCAGGGAGCCAACCGCATCGACGCCACCATGCTCGGCCTTGGCCGCGGGGCCGGCAACTGCCCGATGGAACTGCTGCTCGGTTTCCTGAAAAACCCGAAGTTCGATCTGCGCCCGATATTCAAACTGCTGCAGGATCAACTCATGCCGCTGCGCCGCACCAAGGAATGGGGCGCCCTCATCCCGTACGTGGTCACCGGCATCCTCAACCAGCATCCCCGCGCCGCCATGCGCGTCCGCGACACCGAGGACAAAAACAAGTTCCTCGACTTCTACGACGCCTGCATGTCGGAAGTCTGACATCGTCCAACAACTTTCCCAAAGGCGGCCAAACGGCCGCCTTTTTCTTTCTCGCTGGCCTCGGTTCACCTCCCCCGCTACCGTCCCTCCGTGGACGCGCGTGAGGCTTTGGTGGTGTTGAACCTGCTTGAGGGGATCGGGCCGGTTCGCGTGCGGCAATTGCTCGAGCGCTTCGGCGACGCCACGAAGGTGTTGCAGGCAAGCCGCCCGACCCTCATGCGCGTCAAGGGCATCGGAGACGACCTGGCCGGCACGATCGTCCAGTGGCAATCCACCGCCGACTTGGCGGGCGAACTGAAGCGCGTGGAGGAGTTCGGCGCGCGGCTTGTTTTTCAGGCCGATGACGAGTACCCGGAGCTGCTCCGCGAGATTTACGATCCGCCGATCGTCCTTTACGTGAAGGGGCGCCTGCTGCCGGAGGACAAAAACAGCATCGCGATGGTCGGTGCGCGGCGCACGACGCATTACGGGCAGGACGCCGCCCGCAAACTGGCGTACCAACTCGCCGGCCACGGTGTCACGGTGGTCAGCGGCGGCGCGCGGGGCATCGATTCCGCCTCGCACCAGGGTGCCCTCTCGGCCAAGGGCCGAACGATCGCCGTGCTTGGCACCGGGATCAACATCGTTTACCCGGCGGAGAACGCGGAACTGTACGAGCGCATCATCGAGAACGGCGCGGTGATCACCCAGTTCCCGTTCAACCGGAAAGGTGACAAGCAGAGTTTCCCGATCCGCAACCGCATCGTCGCCGGGATGACGCTTGGCACCGTGGTGGTGGAGGCCGACCTGAAAAGCGGCTCGCTCATCACCGCCAACATGGCCGCCGACAACAACCGGCAGGTGTTCGCCGTGCCGGGCCGGATCGACTCGCCGCAAAGCCGGGGCTGCCACAACCTGATCCGCAACGGAGCCGCGCTTTGCGAAAACGCCGAGGACATTCTCGCCGAGTTCGAGCATCTGGCGCTTGGCCAAGCGCTTGGCCAAGCGGACGGCGCGGAGCCGATGCCGTTGGCCAATCTAACGGAGCATGAGCAGGCCGTGCTGGATGCCCTTGATACCACCGAGCAACCGATCGACACCGTTATCGCCAACAGCGGGCTGCCGGTGGCGACGGTTTCGGTGGCGTTGCTCGGGCTGG
Organism: Verrucomicrobiales bacterium; assembly: GCA_002686755.1. Lineage (GTDB taxonomy): Bacteria > Verrucomicrobiota > Verrucomicrobiia > Limisphaerales > UBA1096 > UBA1096. The sequence goes on along the minus strand of NYYJ01000066.1, from coordinate 21,491 downwards.
AGATGAAGCGCCTGGCCAGGCAGCTCCCCGGCAAACTGTTCGCCCGCCGCTGAGGATAAGGAAAATAGGGGGAACCGCGAATGGACTCGAATTGACGCGAAGGAGTTTTTCGCAGGCGAACGCAGATTTTTTATCTGCGGGGATCCGCGGCCTCTGCGGACGATCTCTTCTCGATGTTGGCGGCGGTGTTGGCCCAGTTCATCGGCTTGTCGGGCAGGAGGCCAAGGTAGAGGATCGCCGCGACACAGAGGCCGAGCGCGACCCGCGTTGGCCAAGCGACCGCCACGGGCGATTCATCCGGCGTCTCCCCCGGCCAATACATGGCGCGGATGATGCCGAAGTAGTAGTAAATCGACACGACGACCCCGAACACCGCGACTGCCAGCAGCGCGAAATAGCCGGCATTCCCAAACGCCTCGGCGGCCACTGATTTCACCAGCAGGAATTTGCCGAAAAACCCGGCCAACGGCGGGATACCGGCCAGCGATACCGCGCACAACACGAGCGCAAACGCGAGGCACGGCGAGCGTTGGCTAAGCCCCGCGATACGAGCGATGTCCTCCCCTTCCCCCTCGCGGGTGACGAGGTGGATGATCATGAATGCCGCCACGAGCGTGAACAGGTAGCCGGCGAGGTAGTACAAAATCGCCGCTGTCCCTTCGCCCGACTGGGCCACGATCCCCATCAGCAGGTAGCCGGCGTTGGCGATGCCGGAGTAGGCCAGGAGCCGCTTGAGGTTGCGCTGCGGGAGGGCACAGAGATTGCCGTACAGAATCGTCAACGCGGCAACGGCGATCAACAGGCCGGTCCACTGCGCTGTGAGTTCCGGGACAACGCTACCGAACAGACGGATCAGCAGCACGAACCCGGCCGCCTTCGAGCCGACGGCGAGGAAGGTCGTCGTGGGAGTCGGCGCACCCTGGTAGACGTCCGGCGCCCAAACCTGAAACGGGAACGCGGAAATCTTAAACGCCAGCCCGGCAAACACGAACAGCATCCCAAATAAAAAAACGTTGCTCTCCAGCAACTCGGCATGCGCGTCGCGGAGGTCGTCGAACTTGAGGCTGCCGGCCTCGCCGAACACGAGCGCGATCCCGTACACGAGGAACGCCGACGACACCGCGCCGAGAATCAGGTACTTCACCCCGGCCTCGAGCGACTGCATCCGGTGCCGCTGAAAGCTGACGAGGATGTAAAATGTCACCGTGATCAACTCGATCGAGACGAACAGGAGGCTGAAATCGTTGGCCGACGCGGCAAACATCATCCCCGACAATGCGAACAGGATGAACGCCAAGTACTCCGATACGCCGCCCCGCAGTCGCTCGGCGAAGTCGACCGCGAACACCAGCACGAAGATGCCCGCCAACAGGAAGAACCGCTTGAAAAAGAGAGCCAATTCGTCGAGCCGGAAAATCCCGCCGAACGCCTCGCCGTTGGCCAAGCCGGTATAGCTCTCCCGGAAACTCAACAGGAACACGAGGCCAAGCGCCCCGGCGGCGATCCAGCCCAGCGCGCGGCGCGCGGTCATCGGCAGAAACAGGTCGCCAAGCAGGACGCACAGGCCAAGCGCCGCGACCATCATCTCGAGTTGAACAAAGTGTAATTGGTCGCCCATGTCCGTTTACCTTCCGGTCGCCTCCGTTGCCTGTGGCTGGCTTGGCTTGGCCAAGCGCACGATCTTCTCCACGTCGCCCTCGATGCGCTTGGCCAACAGGCCCGGCGCGAAGCCGAACACCAGAAGCGCGGCCAGCAGCAGGCCAAGCGCCGTCGCGATCAGCGGTCGTAGGTCGGCCGCCTTGGCCCAGTCGCCGCCAAGCGGCCCGTGCAGGATGGCGCGAATGGCGCGCATCATGTACAGGCCGCCGATCACCAGCGCGCTCCACGCGGCGATGACCGTGACCGTCTTTAGCCCAGCCGCCCAAGCGGCGAAAAAGACCGTCACCTCGCCGGCAAAGTTAGCGAAACCGGGCAGCCCGCAACCAGCCAAGAGCGCCATCAACAGCGCCGAGCCGGCGAGCGGCATCTGCCGGAGCAACCCACCCATGCGACCCATCTCGAGCGAGCCGGTTTGCCGGTACAGATGCCCGCTTAGGCCGAAGGCCAGCGCGGCCAGCAGCCCGTGGGCGATCATCACCAGCACCGCGCCGGTCAAGCCGATCACATTCAGGCTGGCGATGCCGAGAAAGATGAAACCCATGTGCGCCACGCTCGAGTTGCCGATGAGTTGGTTGAGGTCTTTTTGGCGTACAGCGACCAAGCCGCAGTACAGCAGATTGGCCAGCGCCAGCCATGCCAGCACACCGAGCCAGCTTTGCGCGCCGGCCGGAGCCATCGGGATGGCCACGCGGATCAGGCCGTACAGGCCAAACTTTTTCAGCACACCGGCGTGCAGCATCGCGGTGGCGGTCGGCGCGGCGCCGTAGCCAAGCGGTGCCCATGTGTGAAACGGCCACAGCGAAACAAGAATGCCAAAGCCGAACATCAGCAGCGGGAAAATCCATTGCTGCGCCGCCTCGTCAATCGGCGTCGCCTGCACCGTGGCGATCAGTTCCGGGATGCTGAACGACTTCGCGCCGGCCTGCACGTACACGCCGATCAACCCAACAAGCGCCAGCAACGCGCCGAAGCTGAGGTAGAGCGTGATCTTGTAGGTCGCGTAATTGCGGTTCGCCCCCCTGCCCCACACTCCGATCATGATGAACGTCGGCACCAGCGCCAGTTCGTGGAAGAAGTAAAAGAAAAACAGATCCATCGAAGCAAACGCGCCGAGTATGCCGCCGATCATCAGGTTGAGCAGGACGTGAAACTCCTTCACCCGATGCGTGATGTCATCCGCACAGCAGGCCGCCGAAAAGGCAACGATCGCGCCCATTAAAATGATACCGATGTTAATGCCGTCTGCAGCCAGGTGAAAATGCAATCCAAGACTCTCGACCCAAATCCACTTGGTCTCGAACTGTAAACCACCGCCAACCTCGAACGAGCAAAACGCGATCAACGCACATAGCAACGACAAGCCGGACGCGCCGATCGTGATGCCGCGGATCGCCCGCCGTTGGCTGCCGGGCACAAACCCAACGGCCGCAGCGGCGAACAACGGCAACAAAACTATGATTAACAGCCAGTCCATTTCCGATCAGCCCAACGTAAAAATCAAAAGCGCGGCCATGCCGGCGGCGAACCAGAAGGCGTATGTCTGCAGGTTGCCGGTTTGGGCCAAACGCAGTACGCGCGCGGCCAGTTCGGTCGTGCCGTGCGTGCCGCGTACCAGCAGCCCGGCGATTATCCAGCGGTCGATGGCGTCCGCCAACTTGGCCAAGTTCTCCTGCACGTGGTCGATGAGCCATTGGTACGCCTCGTCAAACCAAAACCGGTCGCGCAGCGCCTTGGCCAAGCGCCCCAGCCGGGCCGGCAACGGATCGGTCTTGGCCCCGCTGTAAAGGCTGTTGGCCACAAGCATGCCAAAAACCAGCACGACCAGCGACGCAGCCAGCACGAGCGGGTTCGGTGCGTGGGCGTTGAAGTAACCGGCGATCACCGATGGCACAGCGAGCAGGAGCAGCGGCACGGTCATCACGGAGGGACTTTCCAGCGCGCTCCCGGCATGGGCCGAGCGCGGCTCGCCCATGAACGCCACGACAAACAGCCGCGTCATGTAAAACGTCGTCAGCAGCGCGACGAGCACGGCGACTAGAAACAGCAAAAGATTGTTCTCCAGCGCGGCGTCGAGGATGGCTTCCTTGCTGAAAAAACCGCTAAATAGCGGCACGCCGCAGAGCGCCATCGTACCGATCAAAAACGTCCAGTACGTCTTGGGCATCCGCTCGCGCAGACCGCCCATTTTCCAGATGTCCTGCTCGTGATCCAGCGCCACGATCACCGAACCGGCACCGAGGAAGAGCAGCGCCTTGAATGACGCGTGCGTCGTCAGATGAAACATCGCCGCGTCGGGTGAGCCCAACCCCACCGCCATCACCATGTAGCCGAGTTGCGACAGCGTCGAGTAGGCGAGGATGCGCTTGATGTCGTCCTGCTGCACCGCCATCAGAGCAGCCAAAAGCGCCGTGAGTCCGCCGATCCACGCAATCGCCTCCATCGCCCACGTGCCTTCGATGAGGAAAAACACGCGGCACAACATGTAAACGCCGGCAGCCACCATTGTCGCGGCGTGGATGAGCGCGCTGACCGGCGTCGGCCCCTCCATCGCGTCCGGCAGCCAGACGTGCAGTGGGAACTGCGCCGACTTGCCCATCGCGCCGCAGAAAATCAGGAAGCCGGCCAAGCCGCAGATGGCTGTTGCCTCTGCTTTCTCCAACTCGGCGAACCCAACTGTGCCAAACGCGGCCCACACCATCAGGATGCCGAGCAAAAAGCCGAAGTCGCCGACGCGGTTGGTGAGGAACGCCTTCTTGGCGGCATCGGCCGCGCTGGGTTTCTCGAACCAAAAACCGATCAGCAGATAACTGGAGACGCCGACCAGTTCCCAGAAGATGAACATCATCACGAAGTTGTCGGCCAACACGATGCCAAGCATCGAGAAGACGAACAGACTGAGGAAGGCGAAGTAGCGCGAGAAATCGCGATCCTCTCGCATATAGCCCAGCGAGAAAATATGGATCAAGCTCCCGACGCCGGTGACGACGCACAGCATCAACCTGCTCAACGGGTCAATCTGCAGCCCGATGTTGATCTGCAATCCCTCCATCGCAAGCCAAGGAACGCTCGAACGCAATTCGTCGCCAACGGCGATCAGCCAAAGCGTCAGCAGAAACGAGCCGACCACCGCGCCGATTGAGAGCGCCGCGCTGGCCAAGCGCGACCGATACGCGCCCAAGCCGATGGCCACCGCCGAGAACAGCGGGAGCAACAAAATCAGCCATGCAGCGGTGTTCATCGTTTACAGTTTCATCGTGGCCAGATCCGCCACCTCGGCGGTCTGGCGTTTCCGGTACAGGGCAACAATCAGGGCCAAGCCAACGGCCACTTCCGCCGCCGCGACGGTGATGATGAAAAAAACCATCACCTGCCCGTCGAGGTTTCCGTTGAACCGCGACATCGCGACGAGCGCCACGTTGGCCGCGTTGAGCATCAACTCGAGCGACATGTAAATGATCAGCAAGTTGCGCCGCACGATCACGCCCAGCAGCCCGATCGCAAACAGCGCACCGCTCACCATCAGGTATTGGCCCAGGGTCGGTTCCATCAGCGCGGCTCCTTTCTGCTCAATAAAATCACGCCTACCATCGCCACCAGCAGAAGCACAGAGACAATCTCAAACGGCAGGATGAAACCGTTGTCGGGACTGAACAGCGCTTGGCCAAGCGCTCGTGTGCTGCCCACCGCCTTGACCGGCTTAGCTTCCGCTTGGCCTGCGTCCGCCACCGCCTCGTGGCTCGGAGCCTCACTGCCGTACGTTTGATCGATGGAGCTTTTGTAAACGAGGAACAGCGCGCCGACGGCCATCAGACCCATTGCGAGGCTGACGAGATTGAGCTTGCGACGTGCACCCTCCCGTAGATCAAGCAGCATGATCACGAACAGGAACAGCACCATCACCGCCCCGGCGTAAACGAGAATCTGCACCGCCGCCAAAAAGTACGCGCCAAGCAGCACGAACAATCCCGAGATCGAGATCATCGTCGTCACGAGGAATAACGCACTCGTCACTGGGTTACGGTTGAACGGATTCGCCACAACCAGCAGCGCACTCAGCACTGCCAGCCCGGCGAAAATGTTGAACAGCGTTCCTTCCATGCCTAACTCATCGCGTCAGTGAAACTTCGGTTGTTCCCCGGCTTCCTGCGTCTTGGTCTCCCATTTCTTGACGCCCTCCGCCACCCCGTCCTGTACGTGATGATCGTAGGCACGCCGATCCGCGCCACCCAGCGCAAGCAGCTTTTCCTTGTCGTAAACCAACTCCTCACGGCTCCCGCCGGTAATGGCATAATCCTTCAGCAAATAGATCGCCTCCTCCGGACAAACCTCCTGACAGTAGCCGCAGTAGATGCAGCGAAGCATGTTGATCACGAATTCCTCCGGCATTTTCTCCGCTCCTTCGCGGTCGACCAAGCCCCCCTCGCCCGGCGGTGTAATGCGAATGGCCTTCGGCGGGCAAACAAACTCGCACAACTGGCACGACACGCACTTGGTGTTCCCGTCCACATCCTTGACGAGATACGGCGCACCCCGGTAGCCGGTCGGGACATCCCATTTCTCCTCCGGGTACTGCATTGTGGCCTTGGCGACGTACCCCGCCTGCTTGGCGCCATACACCGTTGAGCGTTTCCAGGAGAAAAAATGCCGCAGCGTGACCTTGAAGCCGTTGAACAGCGTTGGCAAATACAGTCGCTCCCACCAGGTCAGTTTTGTGCGGTTGACTTTCATGACATCCTCAACTGTACAGCCCCCACATTACGATGGCCGTCACGATAATGTTTGCCAGGCTCAATGGCAGAAACCGTTTCCAGCCGATGTTCATCAGTTGATCGTAGCGGAATCGAGGCAACATCCAACGAATCCAAATCATCAAACCAAGGAACATCGCGATCTTCGCGATGAACACGCCAATGTGCACCAGCCCTTGGCCAAGCGACTCGGCTGGCGTGCTGAAATAATCGCCCAGCGGCAGCATCCAGCCGCCGCAAAACAGCACCACCATCAGTGCCGAGCCGGCGATCATCGCGGCGTATTCCCCCATGAAAAACAGGGCGAACCGCATCGAGCTGTACTCGGTGTTGTAGCCGGCCACCAGCTCCGTCTCCGACTCCGGCATGTCGAACGGCAGCCGGTTCGTCTCCGCAAAGATCGCGATCAAAAAAATCACAAACGCCACCGGCTGCTTGAAGACCAGCCAGGCGCCGTCGCGCTGATAGTCGATCACCGCGCCTAGGTTGAGTTCGCCCACCAGCATGAACACCGGCACGACCGCCATCCCCATCGCGATCTCATACGAAATCATCTGCGCCGTCGAGCGGATGCCGCCGAGGAACGGGTATTTCGAGTTCGAGGCGTACCCGGCCAACACGACGCCGTACACGCCCAGCGACACGATGCCGAAGGTAAACAGGATGCCGACATCGAGATCGGCGATCACCATCTTTTGCGCGCCAAGCATTGAGCCAAAAGGCACCACGGCGAGCACGACGAACGACGGCACCATCGCCACCGCCGGGGCCAGCCAGTAAAACGCCCGGCGCACGTGGGCCGGCGTCAGGTCCTCCTTGACTAGCGCCTTCAGCCCGTCGGCCAGCGGTTGGCCAAGGCCAAGCAGCTTGATGTTCGTGAACGGGATGCCGACGCGATTCGGCCCGATGCGATCCTGAATCCAAGCCGAGATGCGGCGCTCGGCCACGACCGCGTAGGCAACCATCGGCATCACCACGGCAAACACGCCCACCACCTTGAGCAGCGTGATTACCCACGGCTCGGCGAACAGTCCTGTCATCGTGGCGAACATCAAATTTTCACATCCGCTCCATCATCGCTCAAGCCGCCCCATGTCAGCCCGGCGGCCTTGAACGCCTTCACCTCGCCGGCCATTTGGTTGAATAACCCCTCGATGCTGTTGAAGCCGTCGAGTCCGGTGACGGTGTGTACGAGTTCGTGCAGCACCTCCCATTCCGACATCGCGTCGCCGGGCGGCTCAAGCGCCTTGTTGAACCTCTGCACACGGCCCTTCACGTTGGTAAACGTCCCGCGCTTCTCAGCGTGCGCGCAGCCCGGCAGTAAAAAGTCAGCTTTTTTCGTCGTGGCGCTTGGCAGGATATCACTGACAATCAATGTGTTAAGCTTGCCGATCAGCTTGGCGTCAATGCCGTGCTGCGTGACGTCCTCGCCGTACACGATCAGCGTCGTGATTTTACCGGATGCGATGCCCTTGGCGATCGTGCCCAGCTTTGAGCCGACGCGCTTGGTCGTGATGCCGGTCAATCGCGCGCCAGTGGTGTTCGGATTCCGGTCGCTGCAGACGAGCAAATGATCCGCCTCACCTTTGCGCGGCACCGAGTCGGTCAACGCCTTGAAGCGCTTGGCCAATTTGCTCAACAGGAAAAGCTCCTCGTTGCTCTGGCGCGCCGAGGCGACAACTGCCACCGAGCCTTCTTCGGCCTTGGCCAAGCGGTCGGNAATCTCACNCANCGCGCTTGGCCAAGCGGTGTCGCCCTTCGGNCCGCGCACCNTGGCCAGACGATCGTCACGGCCGATCCACTTGTAGTCGAGCCGGCCTGCGTCGCACATCCAATCGCTGTTGACCGCATCGTTCCGACGCGGCTCGTAGCGGTACATCCGGTTTTCGCGCGAGCCGATGATCGTGTTGCAGCCGGTGCCGCAGCCGGTGCAAAGGCTCTTGGTTTCCTTCAGGAACCAGACGCGCATCTGGAACCGGAAATCGTCCGATGTCAGCGCGCCCACTGGGCAGAGATCCACTGTGTTGAGCGTGTAGTTGTTGTCAAACGGCTCGCCGGGATAGGTCGAGATCTCGTTGTAGCTGCCTCGGTTCACGATGCCCAGCGCATCGTCGCCGGCGATGTCGGCGGTGAACCGGATGCAGCGGGTGCACAACACGCACCGCTCGGCGTCGAGCGTGATGCGCGGGCCAAGGTCGACGGCCTTCGGCTTGTGCACCTTCACCTCGGCGAACTGGCTCTGCGCCTGTCCGTGCTCGACCGAGTATTCCTGAAGTTTGCATTCGCCGGCCTGGTCGCAGATCGGGCAGTCAAGCGGGTGGTTGATCAGCAACGACTCAAGCACCGCCTCGCGCATCTGCCTCGTTTCCGGGCTGCTGGCGTATATCTCCATCCCGGGAATGATGCCGGTCGCGCAGCCGATGACGCCGCGCGCCGTTCCCGTCTCATACGGAAGCTGGATCGGGAAAACTTTTGGAGTGCCGTCGTCGTTCGTCGGTGGTTTGCCGTCCGGGCCGGGCCGTCCGGGCATGGCGACATGCACGAGGCACATTCGGCAGTTGCCGGCCACCGGCAGCTTGGGATGATAGCAGTAATGGGGAATCTCGATGCCGGCATGCTTGCAGGCCTGCAAGACCGTGGTCGGCTCCGGCTGGCCCTGCCAGTTCGGCGTGGTGCGCGGCACCTCCACTGCGCGGCCATCCACTTTCACCGTGACGGTGTCAACTGCAGGTTCTGTCCGATCGGCTGCCATCGTTATTTCGTTGTGGCCTCCCCGTTGCGCTTGGCCAAGCGGGCCTCATCCTCTGCGCCGCGTTTCTCGAAATCGTCGCGGAACTTGTCCACAAAACTCATCACCGGCCAGGCNCACGCCTCACCAAAGGCGCAAATGGTGCGGCCCTGTATGTTCTGCGCGATATGTCGCAGATAATCGGCATCGCCCTTCCGCGCCTCGCCGCTGCGCATGCGCTTGAGCGCCTTGGCCATCCAGAGCGAACCTTCGCGGCACGGGGTGCATTGGCCGCAGCTTTCGTGCGCATAAAAGTCGGAGAGATTGCCAAGCGCCTCGACGATGTCGACGGAGTCGTCCAGCACGATGATCGCGCTCGAGCCGGACATCGAGCCGCATTTCATCAGCGTGTCGAAGTCGTACGGGATGTCGAGCAGGTCGAGTTTCTGCTCGGTGACCTCGCCCCACTTGTCCTTGCTTTGGATGGTGAACGTCTCCTCGGCGCGAAACACCTTTGACGACGAACCACCGGGGATGATCGCGCGCAGCTTGCGGCCATCGCGCAGCCCTTGGCCAAAGTTTTTGTGAAAGATCAGTTCACCGAGCGTGGCCTTTCCAACTTCAATCTCGTAGTAGCCGGGGCGCTGAACGTTCCCACTCAGGCTGACGATGCGCGTGCCGGTGTTGCCAGCCGTGCCCAGCGAGGCGTAGGCGTCGCCGCCCATCTCCATGACATGCCGCACATTGCAGAGCGTCTCGACGTTGTTGACGATGGTCGGGCACATATAGAGGCCAAGCGCCGCCGGGAAGTACGGCGGCTTGATGCGCGGGTACGGCCGCTTGCCCTCGAGCGACTCGATGAGCCCGGTTTCCTCGCCGCAAATGTACGCGCCCGCACCGCGGTGCACGTGAATCTCAAGGTCGTATTTCGTACCACAGATGCCTTTGCCGAGGAACCCCTTGGCCTTGGCCTCGTCGATAGCCCGGTTGAGGATCTTCGCGCCCTCGGGGAATTCGCCACGAATGTAAATGTACGCCAGCTTTACCTCGTTGGCGAAGCACGACAGGATCATGCCTTCGATGAGTTGATGCGGATCCTTGTGGATGATTTGCCGGTCCTTGAACGTGCCCGGCTCGGACTCGTCGGCGTTGCAGATCAAGTAGACCGGCTTGCCGGACTTGCGGTTGACGAAGTTCCACTTGACCCCACACGAGAATCCGGCCCCGCCCCGGCCGCGCAGGCCGGAAGCCAACACCTCCTTGCGAACGGTTTCCTGCGGCGTCACGACACCGCCGCCGGTCTTCCTCGGCTTGAGCCGGAAGACCTTTTTCAATGTCTTGTAACCGCCATGCTTCAGGTAACAGCGAATGTCATTCGTGTAACCCGCCTCATCGACGTGCTTCAAAACCAGTTTCGTTTCTTTCGGCATTCAGAGATTCGGGCCTTGACTCATCCGGCCCGGTTTTACTATGTATTTCCTCAACGGCGTTGCCGAATAGTGTAACGGTAGCACGAGTGACTCTGACTCACTTTGTCTAGGTTCGAATCCTAGTTCGGCAACCATCTTCATTCGTCGTATTTCTTCAGGATTTCATCCGCGCCGTCGTTCGAGACGTTCTCGTAAAAGTCGTCGTTGCACATCATTACCGGCCCGGTGCCGCAACTGGCCAGACACTCGGCGAACTCGACACCGAACCTGCCGTCCTTCGTCCGCTGCAACCCCGGCGCATTCGCATCGAGACCAAGCCGACTGCAAATATGCCCGTGCAACTTCGCACTCCCGGCGAGGGCGCAGCTCAACGTCCGGCAAACCCGCACGACGGTTTTCCCGGGATCGTGCTCGCGCAACATCGGGTAAAACGTCACCAGCTCGTGAATGTTGATCGGCTTTAGGTCGAGCTTGGCCGCGGCCCACTCCTCGGCCTCCGGCGAGATGTAACCGAACTCCTCCTGCAACGCATGAAGCACCATCAGCGACGCGCTGCGTTTCTCCGGGTAGCACTTCACAAGCCGGTTGACTTCGCGCTCCAGTTTTTTGGGGACAACAAAACTCATCGGTCGCATTCCCCCATCACGAAGTCGAGTGATCCCAGGATCGCCACCACGTCGCTGATCATGTGTCCCGGCAGCATGTGAGGCAGGATGCCGAGGTTGACGAACGACGGCGCGCGAATCTTCAGCCGGTACGGCACGCCGCCGCCTTTGCTCATGATGTAAAAGCCAAGCTCACCCTTCGGGTTCTCGGCGCCAAAATAAACCTCGCCAGCCGGGGCGTCCTGCCCCTGCGTCACAAGCATGAACTGATGGATCAACTCCTCCATGCTCGTGAGCACCTTTTGCTTGTCCGGCAAGACGATCTTGCCGTCATCCACGTTGACCGGGCCGCCCGGCAGCTTGGCCAAGCATTGCTCGAGAAGGCGCACGCTTTGGCGCATCTCCTCCATCCGCACGAGGTAACGGTCGTAACAGTCNCCCGCCTCGCCGTACGGCACGTCAAAGTCGAGCCGGTCGTACACGAGATACGGGTGCACCTTGCGAAGGTCGTGCTCCACGCCGCTCCCGCGCAGGTTCGGGCCGGTCAGGCCGAAATCGATCGCCTCCTCCCGGCTGATCACGCCGATGTCGCGGGTGCGATCCACAAAAATCTTATTCCGTGTGAGCAGCTTGTCCGCCTCGCTGATGGCCGCGCTGACTTCCTTGGTGAACTTGGCCAGTTCCTCCGTCCAGCCATCCGGCAAATCACGCGACAACCCGCCGATGCGCGTGTAGGTCGTCGTGAAACGCGCGCCGGTCAGCGCCTCAATCAGGTTATAGATTTTTTCGCGCTCGGTAAACGTGTGCAGGAACACCGTCATCGCGCCGACATCCATGGCAAACGCCCCGATGCCGAGAAGATGCGCCGAGATCCGGGCCAGTTCACAGCAGATCACACGGATGTACTGGCAGCGCTCCGGGAGCTTTTCGTGGATGCCAAGAAGCTTCTCCACCGACAGCGCGTAGGCGACGTTGTTGGCCAGCGGCGCGAGGTAATCCAGCCGATCCGTGTACGGGATGAACTGGGTGTAGGTCATGTTCTCGGCGATCTTCTCGTCGCCGCGATGCAGGTAGCCGATCTCCGGGTCGGCCTTCGTGATGATCTCGCCGTCGAGTTCCAGTACCAACCGCAGCACCCCGTGCGTCGCGGGATGCGACGGCCCCATGTTTAGAGTCATCGTGTCGCCCCGCACATCCGCCAACTCGTCCAGGGCCTGTGCCGAGCGTGCCGCCGAATCCCCCACCTTCAATTCCTGGGTTACCGCCATCAATCAGCCCTCCGGGTTGCGCACGCGGGGTTCGCGCGCGGTCGAGTCTACGCCACCGGCCACGGTGACAAACGGCCCGCCCTCAAGCGGGGCCGGATCGGAGAATGCCACGTCCGGCATCTCGCTTGGCTTGCCAGCCAAAGGGAAATCCTTTCGCAACGGGTAATATGGATAGCCCTCCCACATCAGAATTCGGCGCAGGTCGGGATGCCCTGCAAACCGGATGCCCATCATGTCGTACGCCTCACGCTCATGCCAATCGGCCGTACGCCACACTGACGACACCGAGGGCAACTCCGACGCCTCCTCGCTCANGTTGGTTTTGAGTCGCAGGTGACAACCATGCCCGTAACCGTAAAGGTGATAAACCACCGTCCATCGTGGAACGTCATCGCCGTTGTCGATGGTCGTGAGATCGACCAAAAAGTCGAAGTCCAGCGACTCCCTTGCGAACTGGCAAACTTCCGCGATTTGCGCCGCATCCGACACCTCCAGCGTCCACTCACCGCGAAACTCCGTCGCCAAGGAGACCATCTCCTTAAACTGTTGGTTGATTTTTTTAGCCGATTGCTTTGCCGTCATCGCGATTTCAAACGCTTTCCCTCTCCCCAACCCTCTCCCGCCGGGAGAGGGAGCGATACCGGTTGCGCCCCCGCTTGGCCAAGCGCTTGACTCGGGAGGGGCAAGTACCACCTCGCCCCATTTCAAAGTTTATTTGGGACAAGGTGGAACTACTCCCTCCCCAACTCGCGGGTGCCACTCCCCATTCCTTCTCCCCCAGGGAGAAGGTGGCCGCAGGCCGGATGAGGATGAATGGACGAGCTTTCAAGTGACAACGGTCTCCCTCGCGCGGGCCGGCTGGGCATCCTTGATGTGTGGCTCGNGTGAAAGCTTGTTTTGCAGGGTCATCAACCCCTCGAGCAACGCCTCCGGGCGCGGCGGACAGCCACTCACGTAAACATCCACCGGCAGGATCCGATCCACCCCCTGCAACACCGCGTAGCTGCGGTACATGCCGCCAGTCGAAGCGCATGCCCCCATCGCGATCACCCATTTCGGCTCCGGCATCTGGTCGTAAATCCGACGCACTGCGAGTGCCATTTTGTAAGTAACCGTTCCCGCCACGATCATCAGGTCGGATTGGCGGGGCGAGAACCGCATCACCTCTGCGCCAAATCGCGAGATATCGAACCGGCTAGCCGCCGTTGCCATCAACTCGATACCGCAGCAGGCCAAGCCCATCGGCATTGGCCAGAGGGAATGCTTGCGAAACCAGTTCACGGCAGCCTCCAGCGTGGTGTGCACGACATCACCCTCGACCTTGGAGTTGTAACCTAATTCAGTGCTGCTCATGACGGCTTGACGATGCCTGTCGGGCAAGCTATCGCCGTCGTTNNGCAAGGTCAAAACGAATTTGTGAAAAAATTCACAAAGTCGGCCGAATGCCGCTTTTTCNGTTGATTTCGCTNGNCCAAGCGGTCAGCGACTTAGNCGAAGTCGAAAGAATCTGGCCTCGCNATCAAGTCGCGGCGCTGGGGTGTATTCAATGCTATCCCCCGTTCCATCAATGACTTGAACTTCTTCCCACTCCCGCAAGTCAGTTGAAGAGTCGATAATGTATGAAATTCGTAATTCAGAAGCAAAAGAGAGGGTAAATCTATTTTCTTTATCGATAATCTTAANCTTGACGTCGTTAAAATGTGCTTTTTCCGTTCGTACAGTTACCCAAGTGCCGGGGTGTTGGTGGGCTTTCCCGAACAGGGCGAAGCTGAGGTCTGAGCTGTTTCGGCTGGCTTGGTGCACTTCCGCGGCGATGACGTTCTTCCCGTTGGCCAAGCGCTTGCCCGACACCTCAAACGTGGCGTAGGCGTTTTCGTCGACGATCGTGCTGCTGGCGTAGGTGGTATGCCGCGCGGTGCGCGACAGGTTGCTGTCGCGGTACACTTCCCTGCCGTTCAGGTAAACGGCCGCCGCGTCGTCTCGAAGTAGCTTAAAGGTCACCCGATCGATCAACTCGACGGCGTCAGCCTCAAAGATCTGCCGGAAATATGCGGTGGCCCGTTTGTTGTCCGGGTTGGTGCCGTAGCTGATTGTCGTGGCCTCGTTGCCGTTGCCGTAACCAAGCAACCCCGGCCCAACCAACCAGGCGCTATCATCGAAGTCCGCCTTGATCCAGTTGCGGCTGGGTGCGGTCACTCCGTCGTAAAAACTCCATTGGCCACCAACCGAGACCACGATTCGTTCGAGCGACGCATCGGCCTTGGCCAAGCGGTACAGGAAACGATCGTCACCGGAGAAGCCGTCGTTGGGGGTGTAATCAAATGTGCCGTCGGGCCGGAAGGTCAATTGGCCGTGTTGCGGCTTGGCCAAGAGTTGGGCGTCGGTCGCCGGTGTCNCCCCGGCGTCATTCGCGAGCACACCCTCCCCGCGCTTGGCCAAGCGGAGTGTCCCGCCCGGCTCGACGACAAACTCATCCGCCCGGGCCACCACGATGCCCTTGGCCAAGGTCGATGTTTTTTGCGTGTCCACCGACCAAGCGGTGCCGAGTTTGTTTTTGGCGTGCAGTCGATAGTACAGAACGGAACCGGAGGCCAAGCCGTCGACCCGGTGGCGGAGCCGACCCGCCTCTCCCGGCGATGCCTCGCTGGAGTGATCCCACTTGGCGGCGTCCGGGCCACCGTCGGTATTGCCCCAGACAAAAAAGAGTTTCGTGTTGGCCACCCCGTTGGCCAAGCGGCCCGCGAGGGTGACCGACTCCGGCGTCCGCTCGGCCGGCGGTTCGCAAACGATCTCCGGCAGGCGCGACTTGCCGGTGTCGGTCGAGACGATCTCGGCGACGATCAGCATGTCGGAACTGGTCAGGCCGCTGTTCAGGCCGTGAATGGCGAGGATGTTTTTACCGGGGCGCAACCGTTCCCTGTGTGCGGTGATGTCGAACGACTCGTACCGCACCGCCAACGAGTCGTCATGCAGGGTGGTGGCACTGGAATCCCACCGCGGGTTGGTTGGCGCATTGGCGGAGGCCACCCGTTGGCCGTTGAGGTGGGCGACGAAACCGTCGTCGTATTTCATCCGGAGGCGGAGTTGCCCGACCGCGTCCGGGTCNTCGACATCGAAGGCATACCGCAGGTAAAGCGATTCATTCTTGTTGTACATTTGCGAGCGAAAGTTGAGCGCGGAACTGATGAGAGACTGNTAGCCGCTGCTGCGTTCGTAGCCGGCCCCCTGACGGCCTCGCTTCCAGGATTTGTCGTTGAACGCAGGCGTGGTCCATGCGTCGTCGTCGCGTCCGTGGATCGGCACCCAACCGCGCGCGTATTCACTCGCGCCAAGGAGCGTGTCACTGGCACCGTCCACGATGAGTTGCACCGTACCCGTGGCCCGTTGGCCCAGCGCGTCCTCGATCGTGTACTCGATCACCCCGGTGCCACTGGCCGAACTGTTGGCCTTGAACGTCAGCAGGCCGTTCGGATCGTTGCGGCGGCGGCCGNCGCGCATCACCGGCGAGCGATGCACGGTCAGGCTGCCCAGTTTGCTGGCCCTCGAACGCGCGCTGTAAAGGCGGAAGCCGCCGGGGAAATAATCCTGCCCGTCCCGCCCCTCGCCGGTGGTGCCGACGGCGAGGACCGGCTCGGTCTTGTACGCGCCACGATGCCCGGCCGCGTGNTCATTGGNCAGCGGGTTGAAGCTGACCGACTCGCCGGGGCTGAGGTACAGCACATCCGGCTCGGCGATCGGTGGCTCGTTGATGTAATTGACCGTAAGGATTTGGCGCTTGCTCCCGGCGCGGTACCGGATGGTCTCGCTGCCGCTGGCATCCGCGTTGACGCGCACGATGTACACCGCCGAGTCGCTGATCATCTCGTGCATCGCCGCCTGTTTCGGCGGGCGCAATTGGGTGATGCTGCCGTTGCCGGGCAGTTTGAGAGTGCGCGCCTGTCCCACGGCCAGGTCCAACTCGTGGGTGTTGCCCTCGGGATCGCCGACCACCACCGCCACGTCGCCCTTGTGCAGCCANCCGCGCCCGGCATCGCCCCGCACCGAGTAGCTGAACCAGGCCGTGCCAGTGAACCCGCTCGACGGCGTGAACACCGCCTGTCCCTCCTCAACCGCCACCGAGCCGGCGTAGCGCGGCGTGACGCGTCCGACCTCCGCCAGCGTCAGGCTGTTTTCCTGCCCGCGATAAACCTGTTTCAGGTCGTTGGCCAGCACATTGAACCGGACACGCTCGCCCGGTGCAGCCCAGGCAACGTCGTCCACGGCGAACGGCATCTCGTCCGGGTTGCGCATCGCCGCCGGCCCACCGAGCCGTCCGCTGGCCCGGTTGTAAACCTGGGTAGCCGCCGTGTATTCCTGCCCCTCGATGTCCTTGAAAAACGACCGCTCCTCGGTCGTGTACTGCCCGTTCATGATACCCCCAAGCGAGTGCGACGAACCGAACACATGCCCCAGCTCATGGCTGGTCAGCGCCCAGCCGAAACCGGTCCGCAACACGCCGACCCCGTTGCGCGTGTGCAGCGCGCTCTGGAAGGCGATGCCCAGGATCCCGCCGCTCAACCCGTCCCCGAACCGAATCGCCACCGTTTGCCCGTAGGTTGACTCGGGGCGCCANCGCTGAGTCCAGTCAGCAAAATCGTCCAGCGTGCCGCCGTTGTCGTCGAACGGGATGTCATCAAAATCGTCCGAGTCCGGCGTGAGGATCAACTCCTGCACCAGCAGCCGGATGCCGAGCTGGTTCTCGTAGATCGCCGCCACGTTGGCCATCAGCGCGAGGTATTGGCTGGTGACCTCCATGAGGTGATTTTTCGAGTTCAACCCGGTGGCTGACTTGTCGAGCGCAACAATCACCGTGGCCACCTTGAGCGACGCCTCGTAGCGCGGCGCGTTGGCCGGGCCGCCAAGCACCAGCGTCGGCGCGCCGGTCACCGGGTCGAGACCCGAGCTGGCCATCATCGGGTAGTCCGGCACCGGCTCGAGCTGGGCCGGCTCGGCCTGNCCCCAGTCCGGCTTGGCCAAGCGACCGTCGAGCGACATCGTCCGGTACGTACCGGTGCGCGGATCTCGAGCGCATGTCAGCGTCGGGAGCCGGTTGGCCAAGGCGTGGAATTGGCCACCATCGGTCCCGCGCAACTGCACCTGACCGCCGTTGGCCAAGCGCACCACCCCGGCAATGGAACGGTTGGCCAAGGCCAGCGTCGCGGTGTGCTGTTGGCCGTCGCCGCCGATGGCGCGGCCTTCGTAAACCCGCAGCTCGGCGTCAAGCCGGCCGGCTTGGCCAAGCGTCGTGCGGTATCCGTCGGCGAGCAGCGGAAAATCGCGGAACGAAAAATCNAGCGGCTCACGCCCGGGCAATTTGAGCCGGAGCGGCTGGCCCCGGTCGAGCGCCGCAGCCAAAGACAATGGCACCGACTGANCCGACGGNGCCAAGCGTGACCCCGGCTTGGCCAACTGCTTCGCGAATTCCACGCCCGGTTGGCCAGGCGGCTGGACCGGCGAAGTTACTGCAACTGTCGCCTGCCACTCGTCGAGGTTCACAAGTGCAGCCCCGGCCAACGCTATCGCAAGAAGCGCAACCCCTTGCTTCGATTTGAGTTTCATTTTCGTCTACGACGGGTCTTGGGCTGCCTTGGTTTGTCTTTGCGCTGGGGAGATTTTTTTGGGCGCGCTTTGCGGGCGGGCGTACTTTTCTTTTTGCCCTTGGCCACCTTCGATGGNACGACGCGGAAGTCGGCCTGTTTCTTGTGNAGGTCNATNTNCTCGACCTGCACTTTCAATTGGTCGCCCGGCGCGATCTCGTTGCCGCGTAACCGGCCGACCAATCGGCCGCGCTCCGGCACGAACCGGTAATGGTCGCCGCTCAGGCTGAGGCGCTTGACCAGGCCCTTCAGCCCCAACTCGGTGATGTCGACCATCGCGCCGATGTTGCGCACCTCGGTGACCATCGCCGTGTAAGTCTCCGGTTTTTTCCGGTCGAGCTGCCGCTTCAAATGGCTCAACAGCTTGATCAGTTTGCTGTCCCACTCGGCGTCGCCGGAGTTGCGCTCAGTCAGCGAAATATGGTCGGCCGCCGTGGCCAGCGCCGCGGCGTCGAGCTTGACCCTTTGGTAAACCACGCGGTGCACGATCAGGTCGGCGTAGCGGCGGATCGGCGAGGTGAAATGCACGTAGTCGTCCTTGGCCAAGCCGTAGTGGCCGATCGGCTCGGTTGAGTAGCAGGCCCGTTTCATGCAACGCAGGTAGCCGATGCGGAAAACATCCGCGAGCGGGTGATCCTTGAGTCCGGCGAGAAATTTCCCGGCCTGTTTCTGGTCGGACAGGTTGCCGGCGCGCAGTCCCATCAACCCCGCCTGCGCCCGGAGGTTGTCCAGTTTCTCGGTGTCCGGCTCCTCGTGGACGCGGTGGATCGCCTTGACACGCCGACGCTTGATCTCCTTCGCGACCGCCTCGTTGGCCAGCAGCATAAACTCCTCGATCAACTGGTGCGACTCGTCGCTCTCATCCCGGCGCACTCCGCTCACGCGGCCCTTGGCATCGAGCAGCACCTTGTGCTCCGGCATATCAAGATTGAGCGCGCCTGCCCGGAAGCGCGCCTGCCTCAGCTTTTGAGCGAGCCGATGGGCGTCGTGCAGCATCCGCTCAATGCCACCGGTCGGTTCACGACTGAGGATCGCCATGGCCTCTTCATATGAAAAACGGCGTTTCGAGCAGATGACCGTCGAGTGAAATTTCGCCTGCTCGANCCGCCCACGATCGTTCAGCACAAACTCCACACTGCGCGCCAGCCGGTCGACTCCCGGCTTGAGCGAGCACAGCTCGTTGCTCAACGCCTCCGGCAGCATCGGGATGACACGGTCGATGAGATAGGTCGAGTTGCCGCGCCGCCGTGCCTCCTTGTCCAGCGCGCTCCCCGGCTTAACGTAATGCGACACATCAGCGATATGCACCCACAACCGCCACCGCCGTCCCTCGAGACGCTCCAGCGAGATGGCGTCATCGAAGTCCCGCGCATCGACCGGGTCGATCGTCACCACGCAATGCTTGCGGCAATCCCGGCGGCCCTTGCGATCGGCCGATGTCACCTTCGCGCCAAACCGCCTGGCCTCGGCCTGCACCTTGCCGGGGAATCGCGTCGGCAGTTCGTACTGGCGGATGACCGATTCGACATCGACACCCGCCGCGCTTGGGCTGCCGATCACCTCGAGCAACCGTCCCTCCGGCGCGTTGTGGCGCGACGGCCACTCGGTAATCTCAACCACCACACGGTCACCGCGCTTGGCCTTCGGCTTGCCCGCTTGGCCAAGCTTGGGCAGGTAAATGTCGTGCGAAATCCTCGGGTCGGCCGGCACGACGTACCAAAGCTGCCGCGACTTCTCCAGCGTGCCGACCACCTGCGTCCGGGCGCGCTCAAGCACCTCGACCACCTTGCCGCTTGGCCCCGACGCTGGACGCTGGCCCCGGCGGCGGGCGGGCGGTGGGGACGACTCCACCAGTACCAGCACGCGGTCGTTGTGCATCGCCGTGCCGGCTGCGTTGGGGGAAATGTCGATGGCCGGCTGCGACGCATCGGTCGTCACGACCCGGCCGCCGCCACGGCGGTTCATGAGGATGCGCCCGGCGACCAGGTCCTCGTCGGCCGGCAACGCGAACCGCTTATCCGGCAGGCGCACCACACGGCCCGACCGCACGAGGCCGCGCAATTCGCGCCGCACCTCCCCGGCCTGCGCTTGGCCAAGCCCCAGTTTTTTGGTGATGTCGTCCGCCCCGGACGGGACGTACTGTTTGCGCGCCAGCAGGCGCAGCAGTCGATTCTCAAGATTCATCAAGTGGTGCCACGGCTCTCGGGCCGCCCAACCTCCGGCGTGCCTCCAGCAATATCGTTGCCACCGGCACGCTTGTATCGCGGGGCGGTAGCGCCCACAACGCAAACATTCCATAATCCGTGCACAAACCACTTGAAACAGCTCAAGCCGGAAAGCCTTTAGCTGTGTGAAACTCACGCAAACCGAGTGAGGCTCACGCGCCCCGCTTCTGTTTAGCACTCCGAATCGATTCCAATTTCGCCCCGGAAAAGATGGCATTTTGTGTGCTATTTTTTTTTAAGTTTGGCGTTGACAAAGGTTCAATCGGACACGAAGCTCCGCGTTCCTTTTACCCGTACGGTGAATTGTTTGTTAACTGTTAACTAAAAAAAAAACGAGAATTGCATCATGAAGCGTTTTCATAAAAACAAAGTCGGGGCCTTCACGCTCATTGAGCTGCTGGTCGTTATCGCAATCATTGCCATTCTGGCCGGTATGCTCCTGCCCGCATTGGCAAAGGCCAAGGCAAAGGCACAGCGCATCTCCTGCGTGAACAACCTCAAGCAGGTTGGTATCGCCACCCGCATCTACGCGACGGATAACCAAGATCGGTTCCCGTGGCAGGTGAGGGTGCTGGAGGGTGGTTCATCTGAGTTTCTTGGTAAGAAATTCAAAACGGAAACTTGCCGGCATTGGGAGGCGCTTGGGAACGAGCTTAACAACCCGAAAGTGGTTCGCTGCCCGCGAGACACCCGCACGGAATCAACCACCTTTGACAACAAGTCTGAAGTGGATCGCCGTAACAAGAGCATTGTTCCGTTCTGCGAAGGGACTGAAAAGAAACACAAGAACGGCAACATGAGCATGAGCTACTTCCTCGGCGAGGAAGCGGACGAAGCAAAGCCGCAATACATTCTCGCCGGTGACCGTAACGTTGCTTATGGCAATTACAACAACGACGAGAAGAAAGCCGATTACATCAGCTTCAAAAAGAGGGATTTGACGGGCAATAACGTTAAAAAGTTAGCGTCATGGACCGAGTCCCTTCACGAGGAGCAGGGTGATATTCTTTTGTCTGACTCGTCGGTTCAGCAGGCCACCACTGCGAAGCTCAATCGCTACATAAGCGAAACAGGGCCTCAAACGGCTACGACGACTACTTTGATTTTCCCTGACGGGAGATAATCCGATCGAGCATTTTTTGTATAAGAGGGGTGGTCTTCATGCGCATCTTCATCCCAATTATCAGCATAA
>NYYJ01000065.1 GCA_002686755.1 Verrucomicrobiales bacterium | reverse complement strand
GAAGACTGCGGCCGATGAGGGGGTCGACACCTTCATCACCGGCGAAGGGCCGCACTGGACGTTCGCGCTCTCCGAAGACCTTGGCCTCAACGTGTTTTACGGCGGCCATTACGCGACCGAGACTTTCGGAGTGAAGGCACTCAGCGAGCATTTATCGAAAAAATTCAAGCTGCCATGGACGTTCATCGATCACCCAACCGGTTTGTGACGCAGATGATTGCCAATGCCCGATTTTCAAAATAGCATCCACTTCGTGAAACGATTTTCGTTGCTCGCAATCGTCTTGCTGCTTGGAGTGATGCCGAGCGTTGACGCCGCGCAACCCGGTAAAATCAGCAAGGTACTGCCGCATTGGCTCGACCTGCGGGGCCGCCACACGCTCTCCCCCAGCCTGCTCGAGCGCGATGCCTATCAGTCCAAGCTCCGCGCCGACCGCGGCCTCTGCTCCGGCATCCGGTTCGACGTAAAATGGAGCCGAAACACGGGCGGCGACGTCAAGCTCCAGCTTGAGCTGCGCGTGACCGGCGACGCCAAGCCGATCGTGCTGGAGCAGCCGATAAAGCCCAGCCGGCGCGGTGGTTGGGATGCGGTCACGCTGGACGGCGACGCCTTCAAGGGCATCGGCAAACTCATCGCCTGGCGCGTGCGGCTGCTCGACGGCGATGCCGTGCTGGCGGAGCGGCGCTCGTTTTTGTGGACGCAGCGCAAGCCGGCAGCCGCCGCAAAGGAACCGGCCGTCGATTGACAACCGCCCCGGCCTCCCTCACTCTCCGCACATGGCAAAAACCGGTTTAGGCCGGGGCTTGAGTTCCCTCCTGGGTGCCCGCCCGGCGGCTAACAAGAAAACCCAATCCGGAAAAAAACCGGCGAGCATGCCATCCTCTGCAGCCGCCGAGGCAACCAACGAGGTGCCGGTCGGCGAGATTCTCCCCGGCGCGATGCAGCCGCGCAACGGGATGGATGACGACTCGCTGGGCGAGTTAGCCGAGTCGATCCGCGAGAACGGAATCATGCAGCCGCTGGTCGTGCGGCCGCGCGACGGCGGCTACGAGTTGATCGCCGGGGAACGCCGGTGGCGTGCCGCGCAGATGGCCGGCTTGGCCAAGGTGCCGATCGTCATCCGCGACGTGGATGACCGGACGGCGCTCGAACTGGCGCTGGTCGAGAATCTACAGCGCGAAAATCTCGACCCGATCGAGGAGGCCAAAGGCTACGCGCAGTTGATGGATCAGTTCGACCTCACGCAGGAGGAAGTCGCGGCCAAGGTCGGCAAAAACCGGGCCACGGTGGCCAACGCGCTGCGGCTCATAAAGCTGCCGCCGGAGGTGCAGGCACACGTCCGCGATGGTCGACTGTCGACCGGCCACGCCAAGGCAATCCTTGGCCTGAAAAGCGCGAAGGACCAGGTCGCCGCAGCCAAGCGGGCGCTTAAGAAAGAGTTGAGCGTGCGGCAGACCGAGGACTGGGTTGCCGCGCTTGGCCAAGCGGCCCCGGGAAAGGCCAAGCGCAGCCCGTCCGCGAGGGGCGGAACCGACGCCCACATCCGCGACCTTGAGGCCAAGCTGCGGGATCGGCTCGGCACCAAGGTGGCGCTGCGCTACCGGAAAGGCAAAGGGTCGGTCGACATCAAGTTTTTCAACGACGACGATCTGCAGCGCATCCTCGAGGCGCTCGGCATCCAAGTCGATTAACTCTCATATTCATGCTTTTGGACATTGTTAAATACGGTGATCCCGTGCTTCGCCAGAAAGGCGAGCGGGTGGAGGAAGTCACGCCCGAGATTCGACAGCTCATCAATGACATGCTCGAGACGATGCGCGAGGCGCACGGCATCGGACTGGCCGCGCAGCAGGTCGGCACGGCGCTGCAGTTGGCCCTCGTCGACGTGACCGGCGTGGAAGACCGGCCGTCGCGCATGAGCCTCGACGGCGAGCCGGTCAACCCGGAGGATTACATGCCGCTGATCCTGCTCAACCCGGAATGGACGGCAGTCGGCGACGCGAAGGAGGACAACGGCGAAGGTTGCCTGAGCTTTCCCGAGGTGTACGGCGAAATCAACCGGCCGGAGGAGATCGACGTAACGGCGACGGACGAGAACGGGGAGTCGGTGGCGTTCCGCTGCGGTGGCCTGCTGGCCCGCGCCATTCAGCACGAGTGGGACCACCTGCACGGCATCCTGTTCATCGACCGGATGGACGCGATCGTCAAGGCACAGCTCAAGTCGGAGATTGACGCCATCCAGGCCGAGACAAAAAAAACGATGAGCTGATCACGGCGCCGGCGTCTCGCCGCGCCTGGCTTGGACGGATCGCAGAAACTCCATCCCTCGACGATATTTTCCCGTGGCCGCATTGCCGGCCTGTTGTGCCGCGCTGATCTCCTTGCGAACGGCGTTTTGTTCCTCCGGACTATTCGCCCTGGCCAACGATGCCTTTGCCGCAGCGAGCCGCTGCTGCTCATACACCATGCCGCCCTGCGCCATTTTCACCGCCTTGGCAAGTTCCTTCTCGGCGGCGGCGAGTCGGCCCTGTTGCATGTAGGCCACGCCCAGGTTTTGCCGGGCGTCCACATAAGTCGGCTCGAGGCGCACCGCCTTGGCGAAACAAACCGCCGCCTTGTTCACGTCGCCCTTCATCGCGTGAACCGTCCCGAGGTTGTTGTGCGTGCTCGGGTTGTCGGGGAAAACCCGGATCGACGCCTCGAAATGCTGTATCGCCTCGTCGTGCCGTTTCAAATCCTTCAACAGGTTGCCGAGGTTGTTGTGCGCCTCGGCGTAGTCCGGTGCCAGTTCCAGCGCGCGCCGGTACTCGGTGATGGCCTTGTCGGCTTCGCCCTTGGCCTTGTAGGCGATGCCTTTGTTGAAAAACAGATCCGGGTCGCCCTCCTTCTCGGCGAACTGCAGCGCCTCGTCGTACTTGGCCAGGGCGGCGTCCGGCTTCCCTGCGGCAATCAGCGTGTTGCCCTCGTGCAACAGCGCGACCACCTTGTCGGGATCGCCCAGCGGATTGCCCTCCTCGCCGTCCAGTTGGATTGCGTTCAACTCCGCGAGAATGTCATCGACCGACTCCTCCCCGTCCGCGCCGCTGAGCGCCGGCACGGGGTCGAGCATATTCGGATCGCTCGCCACAACTGGCGCCGGTTCCGCTGCGACCGGCTCTTTTACCGGCGGCGCGGCCGGTGTCATCGGTTGCTCCGCCCCGCACCCAGCGAGCAACGCGGCCAACAATGCGAACAACTTGTCCCGTAATCGATTCACCGGGCGACAACTTACCAAACCTTGGCCAAGCCGCAACCATTGTCCCGATCGACCCAACTGGAACAATTACGCGCTTGGCCAAGCGCAGTCCTAACGGTTAGGTTCGCTCCCGGTTCAATTCGTTCGACTCATGCTGCAAAAAACCATCCTGACCTTGGCCGCACTTGGCTTGACCTGTAGTTGCGCCACTGCCCGGGAACTCAAGGAGTTCGACAGTGATGTCAATTACGACGAGGCGCGTGTACCGCACTACGACCTGCCAAACCCGCTGATCACCGCCGAGGGCAAACCGGTCACGTCCGCCGAGCAGTGGCGCAACGTCCGTCGGCCGCAGATTTTGTCGCTGTTCGCGAACTTCATCTACGGCGCGGTGCCGGTGCCGCCCGATCCCATCGAGCAAACATATAAGGTCATCAAGGAGGACAAGGCGTTCATGGATGGCAAGGCAACCAAGCTCGATGTCTCCATTCGGTTCAAAAATCGCAAGGGCGCGGTGCAGACCCACGTGGTCGTGTTCATCCCCAACGACGCGAAGGAACCGGCACCGGCGTTCATGATGCTGAGCTTCGACAGCCCACGGGGGTCGAGTCTGCAGTTGAGCAGCAGCCGAAAGGGTCGTCTCCGCAACGGCGTGCCGCTGGCCGANCTNATCGCNAACGGCTACGGCTACGTGTCGGTGTATCACGGNGATCTCATCGGGCACAACGAGGTGTCGTTCGGGCGCGGCATCCACAAGCTGTTTTTCCGCGACGGACAAAGCTTTCCCAAGGCCCACGAGTGGGGCGTACTCGGGGCAAACGCCTGGACCGGCATGCGAGCGCTGGATTACCTCGAGACAAACGACCGTATCGATGCCAAGCGGGTGGCGGTCATGGGGCATTCAAAAATGGGCAAGGCCACGCTCTGGGCGGCCGCGCAGGACGAGCGGTTCGCGCTGGCCATCTCGGCCCAGTCCGGCTGCGGTGGCGCGGCGTTGTGGCGGCGCAAGTACGGCGAGACGATGGCCAAGCTAAACCGCTTCCCCCACTGGCTCAGCATCAACGCCCGTAAATTCAACGACCGGGAGGTCGACCTGCCGGTGGATCAGCACATGCTGCTCTCGCTGATCGCCCCGCGCCCGGTCTACGTTGCTAGTGCCACGGCCGACACGTGGGCCGATCCCCACGGTGAATTTCAGTCCGCCAACCACGCCGCTCCCGTCTATCGCCTTCTAGGTAAAACACCGCTGGCCACAACTAAGCTGCCAACCGCCAATCAACCACTGCTCGACGGCGACATTGGCTATCACATCCGCACCGGTGGCCACTCGGTCGATCCCTACGACTGGGAACAGTTTATCCAGTTTGCTGATCGGCATCTGAAAGGAGGTTAAACTTGGGCAAAATCGGTTGCGCCGGGATTGAATACCACTACAACTATTGGCGTTTAGCATTGGTGCGACGTATGGCTGACAAAATTGGCAAAGCACTTGGTTTAAGTATTGGGCTTGGGTTAGCAACGTCAACAGTCTTTGCCAAGTCAGCGTTGTCCGGCGAACAGATTTACTCGCGGCTCTGCGCCGATTGCCACGGCGACAAGGGCCAGGGTGTCGCCGACGAATACGACGAGCCGCTCGTGGGCGATTGGTCGATCGAGAAACTCGCGAGCAACATTTCCAAAACCATGCCGGAGGACGAGGAGGAACTTTGTACCGGCGAAGAGGCGAAACGCGTGGCGCGGTATATCTTTGACTCCTTTTACTCCCCCGCCGCCCAGGCACGAAACCACCCGGCGCGAGTAGGGCTCGCGCGGTTGACTGAGCGGCAGTACCTCCACTCGATCGCCGATCTGCTCGGCAACTTCACCGGACGGGCGACGTTCGGGCAATCGGGCGGCATGAAGGGAACCTACCACAACAGCAGAAATCTCCGGCGCAACGACAAAAGTTTCGAGCGCACGGATGCCGTAGTGGATTTTCAGTTTGGCAGCGGAACACCGGCACCGGGGAGGGAGGGATTCAAGCCGGAGGAATTCTCGGCGAACTGGATCGGCTCGGTGATGGCGGAGGAAACCGGCGACTATGAATTCTTCATCACCACGGAGAACGGCGCGAACCTGTGGGTCAACCGGATGAACCGAAAGCTGATCGATGCCTGGGTATCCAACGGGAAGTTGCGGGAAGCCAAGGGCACGGTACGGCTCATCGGCGGGCGAGCGTACCCGCTGAAGCTGGATTTTTTCAAGTTCAAGGAAGCCTCAGCCTCGATCCGACTAGAGTGGAAACCACCGCACGGAGTACGCCAACTCATCCCCGCTCGATGCCTCTCCCCGAGGACCACTCAGAGAACGGTGGTAGTGCAACAACCGTTCCCGCCGGACGACCGCAGCATCGGCTACGAACGCGGCTCGGCCGTTTCAAAAAAATGGGATGAAGCCGCCACCTTTGCCGCCATCGAGGTGGCCAATCTCGTGGCCGACCGGCTCAACTCCTTCGCCGATGCCTCCCCCGGCGACGAACTACGGGAGACCAAGGTGCGCGCGTTCTGTAGCCGGTTCGTCGAACTCGCCTTTCGCCGTCCGCTCACCCCGGAGCAACAGCGACTCTTCATCGACTCACAGTTCGACCAAGGCAAAGCAGACACCGACTCGGTGAAGAAGGTCATTCTGCTCGCGCTCAAGTCGCCGCGCTTCCTCTACCCTGATCTTGGCCACGCGGATGGCCACGCGGTCGCCGCCCGACTCGCGCTTACCTTGTGGGACTCGCTGCCGGACGCCGAGCTGCGCCGCGCCGCAGCAGCCGGCCGGCTGAGCACACCCGAACAAGCACGGCAACAGGCGTTGCGGATGCTCGGCGACCCGCGCAGCCGAGCCAAGCTGCGCGTGGCGCTTCATCACTGGATCGGGATCGATGAAGCTGCCGACATTGCAAAGGATCCCGACGTGTTTCCCGGTTATGATAAAACGCTAGAAGCCGACCTTCGCACCTCGCTGAACCTGTTCATCGACAGCGTAATCTGGCAGGGCGCCGGCGCGGACTACCGGAAACTGCTTACAACTGGATCCATTCCGTTCAACGAGCGCTTGGCCAAGTTTTACGGAGCCAAGCCGGTGACAGACGCGGAGGAATTTATCCCTGCTTGGCTTGACCAGGAAGAGCGGGCCGGGCTACTCACCCACCCATATCTGCTGGCAATGTTCTCATACCACAACACCACCTCACCGATCCATCGAGGGGTGTTCGTGGCGCGCCGGGTATTGGGGCGCGAACTCAAGCCGCCGCCAGAGGCCACGGTATTCAAAAACGACGAGTTTGATCCCCACATGACCATGCGCGAGAAGATCACCTACATCACAAGCGACGGTGGTTGCATGAGCTGCCACAGCCTAATTAATCCAACCGGCTTTGCGTTGGAACGATTCGACGGAGTCGGCCGAGCACGCCAAACTGAGAAAGGTCGGCCAATCAACACCACTAGCGACTTCCAGACTGACGAGGGGCAAATGATCCGCCTGGCCAACGCCCAAGACATCGCCAGCCATGCCGTCAGCAGCCCAGTCGCCCAGAGGGCGTTCGTGGAATCTCTCTTTAATCAGCTTGCAAAGCAACCCGTCCAAGCCTACGGTTCGGGCCTGCTAAACCGGCTACGCGACGACTTCGNCNGCTCCGGTTTTAATGTGCAGTTTTTACTGGCAGAAACCGCTGTCACCGCAGCCCTGCATGGGATCAACCCGGCTACGCCAGTCGAAAGGAAGTAAAACAATGAATCCGCTCGCTCGCAGACAGTTTATTCGGAATCTCGGCGTCTCCACGGCCACGCTGCCGTTTGTCACCGGCCTGCCCAGTCTCGGCTTGGCCAACTCCGCGACTCGCCGCCAGCGGCTCGTCGTAATGTTCAGCCCCAACGGCACCATCCCCAAGAACTTTTGGCCGGAAGCCACCGGCAGCGATTTCGAGTTGAAGGAAATCTTGAAGCCGCTCGCGCCGTTTCGTGACCGGATGCTCGTTCTCAACGGCCTGAACAACAAGGTTCGCGGCGACGGCGACAGCCATATGCGCGGCATGAGTTGCCTGCTCACCGGCATTGAGTTGTACCCAGGCAACATCCAGGGCGGTTCCCACACACCGGCCGGGTGGGCCAAAGGCATATCCATCGACCAGGAGATCAAAAACTTCCTCCAGAACCGCGATGCCACCCGGACCCGGTTCGGTTCGCTGGAGTTCGGTGTCGGCGTCTCCGACCGCGCCGACCCGTGGACGCGCATGTCATACGCCGGCCCCAACCAGCCGATCGCCCCGACCGACGACCCGTACCAGATGTACAAAAAACTGTACGGCCAACTGCGCGACCGCGACAGCCTGTTGAGCGTCTTGGACACCGTGCACGATGACCTAAAGCGCATTTCAAAAAAAATCAACGCAGAGGATCGCCGGTTGCTTGAGGAACACGCTGGGTTCGTCCGCCAGATGGAGCAGGAGTTTGGACACGCCGACAGCACGGCACTCGTCACTCCCCCACCAAAATTCAGGACCGGCGTCACCAACCAAAACGACAACACGCCACGCCTGAGCCGGATGCAGATNGATCTGATGGTGAACAGCTTCGTCAACGACTTCGCCCGCGTCAGCACGCTGCAATACACCAAGTCGGTTGGCCAAGCGCGGATGAACTGGCTTGACATCAAAGACACCCACCACACGTTGTCACACGAGACCGACAAGAACGAGGAAGCCGTCGACAAGCTGACGCGCATCAACAAATGGTTCGCCGGCGAATTGGCCTATCTGGCCAAGCGCTTGGCCGANACCCCGGAGCCGGGCAACAACGGCAGCCTGCTCGACAACACCACCATCGTCTGGACCAACGAACTCGGCAAGGGCAATAGCCACACGCTTAGAAACATTCCATTTGTGTTGATCGGCAACGGCATGGGCTTCCAGATGGGCCGCTCCCTCGACCTCGAGGGCGTCGCCCACAACCGGCTCCTCATGGCCCTGGCCCGCGGCGTGGGCCATGGCATCGACTCCTTCGGCAACAAATCCCTGAGCCAAGGTGGACCGCTTGATCTCAGCTAGCCGGCTTGTTTTCACAGTCTGTTTTTGTAAAATCGCGCCCTCCCTTTTTGGTTGGACGCGTTTTTGCTTATGAGAGTCTCCGCTCCGTTTTTGTTTTTCATTGCAGGGTTGTTTACGAGTGTCATCGCAGACACGACCAACCTCGATACAGCCAAATCCCGTTTCCCCACCCTGCCGGAGGGGTTTGAGATTAGTCTCTTTGCCAGTGAACCACTCGTCCGCAACCCCACCTGCGTTGCGTTCGACCGGCTTGGCCGGGCTTTCGTTGCGCAGGGGCCGCAATTCCGAAAGCCAAAAAAGGATACGCCCGGTGACTCGATCAAAATCCTGATCGATCGTGACGACGACGGCAACGCCGACGAGGCGAAAACATTCGCCCACGGTTTCAACAGCATTCACGGGCTGGCATGGAAGGGCAACGACCTGTACGTGGCCAACGCGCCGGACTTCACCATCGTACGGGACACCGACGGGGATAATGTTGCCGACAAATACATCCGCATCTACACCGATCTCGGCAACGTTGAGCACTCACTGCACGGGTTAAACTGGGGGCCCGACGGCAAACTCTACATGTCCAAGGGCAACTCCAAGGGACTCACTCAGCCGGGCCGGATTGCCCCCAAGCCATTCCGCGAACTGTGGGGAGTTTAGTCGCCTGCCGGCGCGCCCGACCTGCCGCCCGCCGAGACGTTTACCCCGGAGACCTATCGCAACACCTACCACAACCCGGCCGACG
>NYYJ01000064.1 GCA_002686755.1 Verrucomicrobiales bacterium | reverse complement strand
GAGCCAATGGCAGACCCTTCTTCTCCTTTTCGCTTGCCCCGGATCAACCGGTCGGCATGGCCGATGGCAGCCTGGTGATCCATAACCGTCATCAGGTCAAGAAACGGGCGTATGGTGCCCACGGAGGAAGCACAACCTACTACTATTGATTTGCTTTGCTCCAATATACACTGTCAAAACACGCATGGAATCTGATGTGAAAGAACAATGGTAACTTTCTTTTATGGCTTCATCCGAAAACTTGAAAATTGCGTTGCTTGGCCTTGGGCGGGCCGGGAAGTTTCATATCCAGAGCATCCAGTCGATACCGGGGATCAGCCTACGGTGTGTGGTTGACGTGGACGAATCCCTGGCCAAGCGCTTGGCCAAGGAGTTGGAGTGCAACTATGCGACCAATGTCGATGGGCCGCTTGGCCAAGAGGATATTGATGCGGTGATCGTCGCGTCTCCAACGCACGAGCATTACGGTCAAATCCTAGCCGCGCTCGAGGCTGGCAAGGCGGTCTTCACCGAGAAACCGCTTGGCAGCAGCCTTGAGGAAATCGACACCTGCTTTGGCTTGGCCAAGCGCAGCGGGTTGCCGCTATTCGTCGGCTTCAACCGCCGGTTCGACCCGTCCTTCTCCGGCCTGGCATGTGGAGTGAAGGAGGGCCAGGTCGGCGTGCTTCAGATGCTGCGCGTCACCTCCCGCGACTCGCCGCTGCCAACCATGGATTACATCAAGACATCACATGGCATCTTTCACGACTGCATCGTCCACGACTTTGACATGCTGCGCTTCATCACCGGCGAGGATCCGGTGGAAATTTACTCAGTCGGCAGCAGTTTTGTGGAGGGAATCAGCGCACTGGGCGACCTGGATAACGTTCTCGTCGCACTCAAGTATGACGGCGGTATGATTGCCAGTATCGACGTGAACCGGTTTTCGTCCTACGGATACGACCAGCGGATCGAGGTATTTGGCAGCAATGGGATGTTGCAGGCAGAGAACCGGTCGCCGGTTTCCACGGTGCTGTCGAGCGGTGAAGGCTTGTTGCGGCCGACGATTGAGCACTCGTTCCCAACCCGCTACCGGGAAGCGTACCGGCGGGAATTGGTGGTCTTCAGCGACTGTTTGCGAGAGGGCACTCCCTTGCCCGTGACCCACGAGGATGTGCGGATGAGTTTCATCCTCTCGGAGTTGGGTGAACAATCCCATCGTGAAGGTAGGTCACTCCATGTATCCGACCATCCCGCGCTTACCTAGAGCAGAGA
This sequence comes from Verrucomicrobiales bacterium, assembly GCA_002686755.1. Classification (GTDB taxonomy): domain Bacteria; phylum Verrucomicrobiota; class Verrucomicrobiia; order Limisphaerales; family UBA1096; genus UBA1096. Next base: position 5,626 of record NYYJ01000064.1, on the reverse strand, counting down.
TGGGCCACTTGACTCAGCAAATTTGTACGTCTATCCTTCAATCGCTATGCAAAAAGAACCTATCTCCCTCCATTCTCGCGACTCCACGATACGCCTCAATTCCCGCCGTGACTTCCTTGCAGATGTTGGCAGGGGAATGCTGATCAGCAGTGTCGGATCCACGCTGGCATTCGATATCGGTCTCACCCCGGTCTTTGCCGGCGAGGACGCTGGCAGACTTACCTTCGGCAAGCTGGAGCCTCTGGTCGGGTTGATGCAGGACACGCAGCCTGACAAGTTGCAGCGCCAGTTGGTCGAAAAAATCAAGGCCGGCACCGACTTGCGCACCTTGATCGCGGCGGGTGCGCTGGCCAACGCCCGCACGTTTGGCGGCCAGGACTATGTGGGATTCCACACCATCATGGCCCTCGCGCCAGCCTTTGAGATGGCCCGCGAACTGCCCGAGGCATTGCGCCCACTGCCAGTGCTGAAGGTGCTGTACCGAAATGCCAATCGTATCCAACAGTTTGGCGGGCGTAAAAATGAAGTGCTGCACCCGGTCGTTCCAGCTTCACTGGGTAACGTAAATGTAGGTGGCGAACTGCTGCGTTCGGCGACGCGGTCGGCAGACTTCGACCGGGCCGAACAAACCTTCGCCGCCTTGGCCAAGCAGCCGATCGGGGAAGCCTACAATCATTTGCAATACGCAGTTCAGGACGAGGTCGACGTGCACCGCGTTGTGTTATCCTGGCGCGCCTGGGCATTGCTCGAATTTACCGGAGAGGAGCAGGCACACACACTGTTTCGTCAGTCGTTGAGATACTGTGTCCGCCACAATAACAACGAGGCCAAGATCCGATCGGTGCTGCCGAGGCTACTGGACGAGCATCGACTGCTGGATCGTCAGCTCGGGAAACGCAAAGGCGGCAACGGCTGGATCAGCGAACTCAGCCAGACAGTCTTCGCCGGCACGCGGGAGCAGGCAGCCGGAGCAGTGGCTGCCGCCTTGGCCGAAGGATACGACCCCGAGGACGTCGGTGAGGCCATGTCACTGGCGGCGAACCAACTCCTGTTGCGCGATCCCGGACGCGACACGGCAACCATTAGTAATGGCAAAAAACTAGTTGGTAGCGTTCATGGCGATTCGGTCGGTGTGCACGCGTCGGACGCGATCAATGCATGGCGCAACATCGCGCGAGTGAGCAATCATCGCAACACGGTGGCCAGCTTGATTGTCGGGGCGTACCACACCGCGGGACAGGCAGGCCGCTCCACCGCCAAGCCGTATCCGCGATCCGAGCACGTTGAGAAAATCCGCGACAAGGACCCAAAGGTACTGTTGAAAAACGCCGATGGCGCGATCCGCGAAAAGGATCAATTCCAAGCCTGCGCAATTATCCAGCGCTACGGCGAATTGGGCCACGACGCCCGTCCAGTGTTCGACCTGCTACTCCGCTACGCCACCAGCGAATTTGGCGCACTACACGCAGAGAAATATTACCGCACCGTGAGCGAGGAGTTCGTCAAGACCCGCCCCGCCTTCCGATGGCGGCAACTTGTGGGGTTGGCCCGGGTGACCGCAAGCGAATACGGCAACCCGGCCGCCGGCTACCAGGATGCCCGCGAACTCCTTGGCCTGGCCTGACTCGACGATTCAGCCACAAACGGTGCACCGGCAAGGCGGGTGCAGAATTGAAAGCTGAAGGGAAATGAAACACCCCCTACTCACAACAATCGCAGCCGTGCTGTTTCGTTTCCTGTTCCCCGCTTTACTCGCCCTCCTGTTCGGTACTGGCCCGGCGTGGGCCACCGATTTTTACGTCTATTACCTTGGCGGTCAGTCCAATATGGATGGTTACGGGGTGGTCAAGGATTTGCCCGACCCGTTGGCGGGGCCACAGGAAGAGGTGCTGATCTTTCATGGGAACCCGTCGGCCGACGGGAAAGCGGTTGACGGTCGGGGTCTTTGGACACCGCTCCGCCCGGGCCATGGCGTCGGCTTTCAGTCAGATGGCAAAGGCAATCGTTACTCGGACCGATTTGGTGTTGAACTTTCGTTTGCCCGGGCGATGCAGCAGCAGTACCCCGATCGACGGATTGCGATCATCAAGTATTCGCGGGGCGGGACGTCGATCGATGAAAAAGCCGCGGGTGGGTTTGGATGTTGGGAACCGGATTTTGCAAAGGGGAACGGGGTGAACCAGTACGATCACTTCCTGGCCACGGTCCGTCATGCCTGGGCCGACACCGATATCGACGGTGACGGCACGCCCGACCGCCTGATCCCCGCCGGGATCCTCTGGATGCAGGGTGAGAGTGACGCGCACTACACGCCGGAAATTGCTCACAAGTACCAGGCGAATTTGCGGCGCTTGATGGACCTGGTCCGCGCTTCGTTTCGCTCAGATGATTTGCCGGTCGTGATTGGACGCATTTCGTATTCAAAACGGGAGCCTCCCAGCTGGAAGCATGGGGAGATCGTTCGGCAGGCCCAGGCGGACTATGTGGCGGCCGATGGGAACGCCAGCCTGGTGACGAGCACCGACGATTACGGTTATTCCGACCCCTGGCATTACGATAGCGGAGGGTACATCGACCTGGGACGGCAGTTTGCCAAGGAGATGATCGAGTTGGAAAAGGTACCCACGGGCCAACAATATACCATGGGCGGCGGCAGTCTGGTCTGGACATCGCCCAGCCAGGATTCAAGGGGTTCGATGCCCATTGGCAATGGGGAACTCGGCGCGAATGTGTGGGTGGAAGAGAATGGCGACCTGCTGTTCTATCTCTCAAGGACCGATGCCTGGAGCGAGAACTGCAGGTTGCTCAAGCTGGGCAAGGTGAGGGTGACACTGATGCCCAATCCCTTTCAGAAGGGGGGCAGGTTCAGCCAGACATTGGATGTGGAGCGCGGTGAGATTTTGATCCGTTTCAAGACGGCCGAACAGGACGCAGCGATCCGCTTTGCCGTGGATGCTCTTCATCCGGTGGTGACTGTGGACATCGACAGTAAGCAGCCCGTTGAGGCTTGCGTGTCCCTGGAACCGTGGCGCACGCAGCGCAGAGAGTTGAAAGGTGCAGAGGCTCACTCGGCCTATGGCCTGTTGCCTGCAGGCGACGAATCGGTTGAGGTGACGCCGATCATTGTGGAGCCGGACAGGATCATGGCCGGGCAAAAGAATAGTGTCATCTGGTATCACCGCAATGAGCGCTCCATATGGAAGGCCAACCTGCAACTGCAGGCCCTTGACCATGTGGCCGAGAATCAGGTCGACCCCTTGCTGAATCGTACCTTTGGCGCACTGATCCAGGGCGAGGGTCTGGTCAACCAGTCGGACAGCGTTCTGAAATCTGCTGCCCCGGCCAACAGGATTCACGTGGCCATTTATACGCTGACCGCTCAAACAACGACAGCCGCCGCCTGGTTGACACAGCTCGATGCCGAGGCCATGCGTATTTGCGCCCTGTCACGTGATCAACGGCTCACCGCCCACCGCGCCTGGTGGAAGGGGTTTTGGGAGAGGAGTCATATCCGAATCTCCACAGAGAACGACAAGGACAAGGCCTTGGTCGAGAACATCAACCGCGGCTATCGGCTCCAGCGATTTGTGAACGCCTGCGGCGGCCGCGGTAACTTCCCCATCAAGTTTAACGGTTCGATCTTTACCGTGGACACGATGAATCACACCGATCGATTCAAGGGGCATGATGCCGACTATCGTCAGTGGGGCGGTCCCTATTGGTGGCAGAACACGCGCCTGCCGTACTGGTCCATGCTTTTGTCCGGTGACTTCGATCTGATGTCACCGCTCTTTGAGATGTTTCGAAACAACCTGGAGAGCCGCAAGGTGGCGACGCGAAAATACTACGATCACGATGGCGCGTTCTTTCCTGAGACGCAGTATTTCTGGGGTACCTATGCGGATGGCAATTACGGGCGCGATCGCACAGAGTTGCCCGATGGCATGACCGTGAACCGGTTCATCCGCTACTACTGGCAGGGTGGCCTGGAGCTGTCGCTGATGATGTTGGATCACTATGCATTCACCGGCGACGACGCGTTCGCCGGGCAGACGCTGGTTCCCCTGGCGTCGGCCATCTTGACCTTCTTCGATCAGCACTGGCAGCGAGATGCAAACGGCAAGATCCGCTTTGATCCGGCCATGGCCCTTGAAACCTACCGCGAGGCGGTGAATCCCCTGGTCGAGATTGTGGGCATACAGAAGGTGTGCGATGAGATGCTGGCTCTGCCCGACAGGCTGACCACTGCCGCACAGCGGACCCAGTGGAAGCGGCTGATCTCGGAGCTGCCGCCCGTGCCCATGCGCGAGGTCGATGGCGAGACCGTCCTGGCCTGCGCAGACTCGTACAGCGGCAAGCAAAATATCGAAAACCCCGAGCTATACGCCATCTTTCCGTACCGGCGCTACGGACTCGGCAAACCGGATCTCGAATTGGCACGCCGAACCTTTGCTAAACGCTTGATCAAACGGACCGGCGGCTGGCAGCAGAACGCCATCAAGGCTGCGTATCTTGGCCTGGCCGATGAAGCGGTCAAGATGGTGGGGCAGAACTTCAGCAGTAAGAGCAGCCAGCATCGCTTCGGCGCCATGTGGGGGCCCAACTACGACTGGATCCCGGACCAGTGTCACGGTTCCGTGGCCATGACCGCCCTGCAGCGCATGCTGCTGCAGTACGAGGGCGACAGGATCCGTCTGCTCCCGGCCTGGCCGAAGCACTGGGACGTTGACTTCAAGCTCCATGCCCCGCGCAAGACAACCGTTGAAGGCAGCGTGCGAAACGGTGACATCATGGACCTGAAGGTTTCTCCAGCATTCCGAAGAAAAGATGTCGTGAGGGGATAAGAAAGTCCCCGTTGAACAGTACGGATGGGCTGGTTATGCCGGCACCTTGTTCAAGGTTATCCCTGAGGCCAATCTAAGCATGGTCTTTATGCGCCAAGGCATTCCGTTTAATGTTGAGTTGGCAGAAAGATTATTTGAGACTGTTCGGAGGGGGGCTATCGTTACTCGTCAATGATTTTAAAAGGGGTCATTTCTGAGGATAGGAAATCCAAGGTGCCGTTTTTCGCCCGACCCAGCGGCCCGCGCGCCTCGAGGGTACCTCCTGCGTGTTCCTGGATGGCTCAAGGAGCGCCAGTTCCGTGTTGTAACAGCCTTGCGGCTAGGAAGGGATTGAAGATGAGTCTCTTGAGTATAAATACACAATGAATCAAAATGGAGAAGTGGTGAGTTATTTTGGACATGAGGAGTACGATGCTGCTAAAGGTGTATTCGTCTATCGGAGTAAATGGGGAGAAAGCCCAGAGACCACCTCCCACGCAAGTTATAATCCGGCTACGCGAACATCTCACGCGCAAACAGTCACGACAAAATCAGGGGCAAAAACGAAGACTGTCACTACGACAAAACGAGTTGGGAACGACAAAATTCAACAAAACCTGAGGGTGTTTGAGAATGGGCAATTAGTTTACACTCATGATGTTGTTTCAACTCGAATAGAGGAAAATAAACAATGAAACACATACTAGTCGCAACAATCGCAGCCGTGGTGCTGGTGGGGTGTGGTGAATCGCAGTTGTCGGCTCCAGCACCAGAAACGAAACCTGAACCACCGGCAGCCGAAG
>NYYJ01000063.1 GCA_002686755.1 Verrucomicrobiales bacterium | reverse complement strand
TGGCAATGCGCTGGTTGGCTTCCTCCAATGTCTCGGCGTCGAGAATGATCTTTTGGAGGGAGCTGCCTTTCTTGAATTCGAAAACGTGGAAGCCGTCCCCGGGGGTCTGGAGCGCGTTGGCGAGGCTCTCTAGCGTGTCGATCCGGTGGCCGTTAGCCTTGTCGAGAACCAGGTTTTGTGCCTTGCGCTCCTGATAGCCGATGTTGTAAAAATCGGGCAAAACCAGCGAGAGAACCACCAGGGATCGTTGTGTCGTTTCCGGCTTTTGGTTGTTGTAAAACACGAGCCGAAACGGGGCGTTTCGTTGCCAATCCTTCCCCCAACTACTGAGGTACTCGGCCGAGAGCGGAACGAAAACGAGGCCGCCAACTACCAGGTAAGTCGGTTCGGTGTCGTCGGGCCGATCCGTCACGAGGTTGGCGCTGAAATCCGCCTTCGGCAGTGGGTAGTCGATCTCCTCTGTTTTGCCGTCCCGCCATATCTTGAACTTTACCGTGTCGCCCGCCCATTTGTTCCGGCAGGCGAGGTATTCCATGATGACATGGCCGTAGTCCGGGTCGAGGTAATCGCCCTGGATGTCGACCGGGAACCCGTCCACCTCGAGGATGATGTCGTGCAGCTTTAGCGGCGACTTGGCCCCGGGGCGCGTGGAAGGCTTGATCACGAGCACCCCGCGCGCCGGGCCGTCCAGCTTGAAGTATTCCGTGGTGGCCGGGTTGGAGGCTGGCTGCCAAATGAAGTCGAAATACCCAAGACCCTTGTAATCGCCTTCAGCCCTGAGTTTGAGCGCGGCGGTGATAAACGGTCCGGGAATCACGGAACAAGTGCTACCGGACTTGCTTGCCACCAAGCCGACCGCCTTGCCGCCGGAGACCATGAGCTCGCCCCGCCCAGCGCCCTCGATCTCGGAACTGGCCTTTAGCTCGATGCGCGGTGCCTGGTTGAAATTGGCGTCGGCCACGGTGAACCGGCTGAACTCCGCCGCTCGCCGCTCGATGTTGCCGGCCCGCCAGCGGACCACCTGCAGGTTGTCCCGAAGTTGATCCGCCCCGCCAAATTGAACAGGCACCAAACCGCTCCAGAACGTCTGGTCACCGACGCCCACCACGGCGAGGTTTGCCTGGTAATCCACCCACTTAACCTCGCCGTCGTACCACCGTCCGCGCCCGCCTTTCTGGAGCCGCACCAGCGTGTGGTTGGCGAGGCCTAGGGCTGTGGTCAGCACCTCGTTGCCGTCGATGACGGCGCCCAGCTTGGAGACCGTCTGCGCTCGCTTGTCCCACGGGACGCGAAAGTTGTGGTCGTTGCGGGTGACGTCGAATCGAACGATGCTGTCCTGCCAGGCCACTTGGCCATTGTCCGCGCCAAGCGATGATAGGGAGGGGACGGTCAGGGTGGCTGCGAGCAGGATGCGTCGGATGGTTTTCATAGTCGGCGATCGGCGGGGATGCCGTAGGTGGAGAGGATTTGCGCGTTGGCGCCGTCAGCGCCGACCTTGTCGAGGCACTCGACCGTCCCGGAGGAAAACTTGATGATGTGCTGCTCTGTCTCGCTTTCGCTGAACGCAGCGATCACATCCTCGAGGTTCTCGATTCGCCGGCCGTTGATCTCATCGATCATGGCGCGGTTGGCCAAGCGCAGGTCGGCGTTGACCGGATGGGCCATCGTGGCCGCGAGCACGACCGGCTCCGGGCGCACCTTTTCCGGTTTTTCATTCCGCTGGTAATACAGCTCGTAAACCATTTCGAGGTTGGCCACGCTGCGCCAGTTGCGGCCGAAGGTTTTCACGTAGTCGAGCGTCAGCGGCGTGAACACAAGCCCCGCGTAGACGAAGTAACGCGGTGGCGTGTCGTACAGGTTCCCGGTGTTGGCATCCTCCGTGTGGATGTTCATTGGCACAGCGACCTCCACCTCCTTCCGGTCGCGCCACAGTTTCATGTTGAGCTTCTGCCCCTTCTGCGCCCGCTGCAAAACGGCGGTGCAGTAGACACGGTTTCCGTCGAGCAGGATTGTCCCGTCGCTGCCGACCCGGCTGCCTTCCACCTCGAGGAGCACGTCATCCTGTTTCAGCAGGCCAGCCTTTTCCGCGTAGTCCGACAGGCTGTCGATCCGGGCGCCGTCGCCGGTGGGATCCAGCCCGAGATACCGGCGGAATGCAGGGTTTTGCAGCGAGACGATCCGCACACCGGCCTTCGGAAAACCGTCGTGCTCCCCGTCGGTGATGTCCTCCAGGAAATGATTAATGACCGATGGTGGGATGAAAAACCCGGTGTTTTCCAGGCCGGGAATCCCCATGAACGCCACACCGACAACCTTGTCCCCCTGGAACACCGGCCCGCCGCTGTTGCCGGGGTTTATCGCTGCGTCGGTCTGCACCGACAGGAACGCCTTGTTGCCGATGTGCACGTAGTTTTGCAGCTCAATCCGCGAGACCACGCCGCTCGTGTAGCTGATCTGCTCGCCGCCCGAGGGGTAACCGCACGTCACCACGGTCGAGCGCACCTTCGGCAGTTCGCCGACCGGCAGCGGGTCGAGGCCATCAAAAAAACCGGGTTGATCCACCCGGAGTACAGCGAGGTCGCACTCATGCGAGATATGTTCCACCCGCGCCTGCCACGGGCGAGGATCCTGAAAGCGGCGCAGGACAATCTGCTTGGCCCAGCTGACCACGTGGGCGTTGGTCATGACACGATCGCCATCGATTACAAACCCGGAGCCGCTGGAGGCAGCCACCGGGTTGCTGCGCCAAGGGGCATCCCAGATCGGCGTCTGGCTGTAAACCAGCACCTGGACAACGGAACGCCCCATGTCCGCCGCTGTGGCCAAGCCAGCCAGGAAGGTGAGCAACAGGGTCGAGAGTAGTTTTCTCACGCGGAGAAATTGCTGGCCAACCCGGACACGGTCAAGGGGAAAGAAAAACGCCCGCTCAAAAAGCGGGCGTTGGTGAGTTGTGTTGCGCTTGGCCAAGCGCTTGGCTTGAGTCACGCCAAGGCGGCCTGGGCGGCGGCCAAGCGGGCAACCGGCACGCGGAACGGGGAGCAACTGACGTAGTTCAGGCCAAGGCGATGGCAGAACTTGACGCTGCTCGGCTCGCCTCCGTGCTCGCCACAGATGCCGAGCTTGATCTTCTTGCGCGTGGCGCGGCCCTTGGCCGTGGCGATTTCCATCAACTGGCCAACGCCGGTCTGGTCGACCACGGCGAACGGGTTGTCTGCGACGATTTCCTCCTCCTGATAATTCGGCAGGAAGGATCCGGAGTCGTCGCGGCTCATGCCCATGGTTGTCTGCGTGAGGTCGTTGGTGCCAAAGCTGAAGAACTCGGCGGTCTCTGCGATCTCGTCGGCGGTCAGCGCGCCGCGCGGCACCTCGATCATCGTGCCAACGAGGTAGTTGAGCTTGACGCCCTTCTCCTTGCTGACCTCCTTGGCCACGCGGTGGATGATCTCGGCCTGCAATTCGAGTTCCTTCCTGAACCCGACGAGCGGCACCATAATCTCCGGGTTCACCTTGATTTTCTTTTTCTGCACGTTGGCCGCGGCCTCGAGAATGGCGCGCGCCTGCATCTCGGCGATCTCGGGATAGGAGATGGCCAGACGGCAGCCGCGGTGACCGAGCATCGGGTTGAACTCGTGCAACTCGCTGACGCGCTGTTTGATCTCGGCCGGCTTCACTTTGAGCTTCTTGGCCAAGTCGCCGATCTGCTTGCTGTCGTGCGGCAGGAACTCATGCAGCGGCGGGTCGAGCAGGCGGATGGTGCCCGGCAGCCCGTTGAGCGCCTTGAAGATGCCCTCAAAATCCTTGCGCTGATACGGAAGCAGTTTCTTGAGCGCCTTGCGCCGGTCGGCCTCGGTCTCGGCGAGGATCATCTGGCGGACGGCGTCGATGCGGTCGCCCTCGAAGAACATGTGCTCCGTGCGGCACAACCCGATGCCGCTCGCGCCGAACGCGACGGCGTTCTTCACCTGGCCCGGTGTATCGGCGTTGGTCCGGACCTGCATTTTCGTGGCCTTGGCGCACCACGCCATGATCTGCGTGAAGTTTTTGTAGGTGCGGCTGCGCTTGGCCGCGGCCTTGTTCTCGAGCAGTCCCTGCACGACCTCCGACGGGGCGGTCTTGACTTCGCCCGGGAAAATCTCGCCGGTCGTACCGTCGATGGAGAGGAAGTCGCCCTCCTTGAAGTTGAGCGAGCCGATCTTCATCGTACGCTTGGCGTAGTTGATCTGCACATCGGCCGCTCCGCATACACAGATTTTACCCATCTGCCGGGCGACAAGCGCGGCGTGCGAGCTGACACCGCCGCGTGCGGTCAGGATGCCGTTGGCGGCGATCATGCCGCGCAAATCCTCCGGTGAGGTCTCGAGCCGGACGAGTAGTACCTCCTGACCCTTGGCCTTGGCTGCCTCGGCGCGGTCGGCGTTGAAATAGACCTTGCCGGTGGCCGCGCCCGGGCCGGCGGGGAGGCCCTTGGCGATAGCGGAAACCTTCTTCACGGCGGCGCGGTCGAACACCGGCGCGAGCAACTGGTCGAGGTCATCGGCCGGGATTCGCTTCACGGCGTCCTTCCAGGTGATCAACCGCTCCTTCACCATCTCGCAGGCGATGCGGACGGCGGCCAAGCCGGTGCGTTTGCCGTTGCGCGTCTGGAGCATGTACACCTTTTCCTCCTCGATCGTGAACTCGAAATCCTGCACGTCGCGGAAATGCTTCTCGAGCACCTTGCAGATGCGGAGCAGTTCCTTGTGGGCGCTGGGAAGGACCTTCTTGAGCTTGACCACGGGGTCGGGTGTGCGAACGCCGGCGACGACGTCCTCGCCTTGAGCGTTCATCATGAACTCACCCCAGAATACATTCTCGCCAGTGGCTGGGTCGCGGGTGAAGGCGACGCCGGAGCCGGAGCTTGCACCGGTGTTGCCGAACACCATCGACTGCACGTTCACCGCCGTGCCCCAGTCGGCCGGGATGTTGTACTTGCGGCGGTAGACGATCGCGCGGTCGTTCATCCAGGAGCTGAACACCGCGCCGACTGAACCGAGCAACTGCTCCCACGGGTTGTTTGGGAACGCCTTGCCGGTGCGTTTTTTGACGAGTTTCTTAAACTCGGCGACGAGCACCTGCAAATCGTCTGCGGACAGGTCCGTGTCATCGGCGTGGGCGTTGCCGAGCAATTTCTTTTTCACATTCTCGATGACGATCTCGAACGGTTCTTCGTCCTCGCTCGGCAGTTTCTGCACGCCCATGACGACGTCGCCATACATCTGGATGAAGCGCCGGTAGCTGTCCCACGCGAAGCGGGCGTTGCCGCTGGACTTGGCCAAGGCCTCGACGGTCTCGTCGTTCAGGCCAAGGTTCAGGATCGTGTCCATCATGCCCGGCATCGACTCGCGGGCACCGGAGCGGACCGAGAGCAGGAGCGGGTTTTTCTTGTCGCCGAACTTCTTGCCGAGTTGGCGTTCCATCCGGGCAACGCCATCCTCCATTTGCGCCTGCAGCACCTTGGGGTAGGTGCGCTTGTGGTCGTAGTAATAGGTGCAGACCTCGGTGGTGATCGTGTAGCCCGGGGGTACCGGCAGGCCGATGCGGGTCATCTCGGCGAGGTTTGCACCCTTGCCGCCGAGGAGGGACTTCATCTTGCCGTTACCGTCGGTTTTTTTGCCGAAGTGATAGACGTATTTCGTCGCTTTTTTTGCTGCCATAAACTTTGTTTCGGTTGGGGGTGCCGGGAGGGAATCCCCGGCAAAAGGGCGAGGAGATTATCAAAGGAACGTTCAGAGTCAAACCAATCCCTCGGCCCGCTTGGTCAAGGAGGGATGTCGCTTGGCCAAGCGCTTGGCCTGCCAGCGTTGGCAACACGCGGTGCCGTGTGTTAGCCTGCGCCGGTGAGTTCAGAAGCCGAGGAGACTCCAACCAAGCCGCTGAAGCTGGTCAATTGCATCTCGTGTGGGGCCAACGCGTTTATCCCAGGCGAACTGCAGCCTCTTCAAACTACGGCCTGCTCGAAGTGCGGCGCTGAGTTGATGATGCCGATGATGCTCGAGCATTTCGAGCTGAACTCGAGGATCGCCTCGGGCGGCATGGGCACGGTGTACCGGGCCACAGACACGGTGCTCCAGCGGGATGTTGCGATCAAGCTGATGCAGCCGGAGCTGGCCGACGACGAGGAGGGGCTGGAGGCATTCTACGCCGAGGCGCGCGCGGTGGCGCAGTTGAGTCACACAAACATCATCCAACTTTACCAGTTCGGCCAGCTTGACGACCAGTTGTACCTCGTGATGGAACTGGCCCTTGCCGGGAGCCTGGACCGGTTAATCGACCAAAACCGCACTGTTTCTGAGCTGCAGGTGCTCGATGTCGGCATCAAGATCGCCTCAGCGCTCGACACCGCCCTAAAGCACAAGCTGCTGCACCGAGATATCAAGCCGGGCAACATCCTGTTCAACGCGTACAACGAACCCAAGCTGGTTGACTTCGGCCTGGTGGCCAAAGCGGAGGCCGGAGTCGATTACTCCGAGCAAATCTGGGGCACGCCGTACTACATTGCGCCGGAGAAACTGCGCCGCGAGCCGGAAACCTTTCTCGCCGACATGTACAGCCTGGCAGGGACGCTGTACCACTCTCTCACTGGGCATACGCCGTTTGAGGCGCCGGAGATTGACGACGTGGTGCTCGCCCACCTGAACAAGCCGCTGGTGCCGCCGAACAAACTCGTGCCGGCTATTACCGGGCCGACAAGCGACGCCATCGTCCGCGCCATGGACAAACAGCCGGCCAAGCGGTACCAGTCGTATGACGAATTCATCATGGCGCTGACCGCGGCGCGCAGCCAACTTCTCCGCAGCCAACTCACGCCGTCGACCACGGCCAGGTCAAGACGAACGAAGCCGGCCGCGCCCAAGGAGGGGGCCCCGTCGAGAGGCTGGTTCCGAAGAGGGAGATAACCAAGGAAGCGGTTCGGATGGAAAATGTACCCAGCCAAAGCGCCGAGGATTACCTCGAGCGCATCCTTGAGTTGATCCAGCAAACCGGGCAGGCGCGGGTGGTCGACATTGCCAACTCACTCAACATCCGCCAGGCGTCGGTCACGAACATGGTCAAGAAACTCCGAGAACTGGGTTTCGTGGAGCATGAAAAATACAAGCGAGGCCTGGTGCTGACCGAGGAGGGTAGGGGGGTCGCCCAGCGGATTCAGCGGCGGCACGCCACCTTGTCGCGGTTTTTCTCCCTGCTCGAGTTGGACGCCGAAACCCAGCGCCGTGACATCGAGGGCATCGAGCACCACCTGAGCCGCGACACGGTCCGCGCCCTTGAGGATCTGGCCTCCTTTTTCGAGAATAACCCCGAGGTGCTGGAGCGGTTCCTGAAAAGCCGCACCGGGGGCAAGTAGCTCAATCGACCTTTGGCAGACTCGCGGCGGCGATGGCCTGGCCGTGGCGTTTCTCGGTCTCGTCCGGGATGTGGAACTTGATGCGCTTGGCCAAGTCGGGGAACTCCGCCGCCAACACTTCCTTTGAGCGATCAATGATGTGCTCACCACCGGGGCCAGTGGTTACGCGGCCAAGCAGCAGCACGTATTCGAAGTCGTATAACTCCGCGTAATGCGCCAGCGTGTAGCCGAGGTAGATGCCGATGGCGTCGTAAATCTTCAGTGCCCGCTCGTCGCCATTCTCCATCAGCCCCTGCACGATCTTCAACTGCTCCGGCAGTTTGAGCGAGGCGTCGTACTCGATGCCGCTTGCCGGCAGCAGCCGGCCGACGGCCTGTTGCGAAAAGTATTGCGCGCCGCAGCCCAGGTCGCCGCTCCATTCGTCGGCCGGGGCCTCGGGATGCAGGTCCACCGGGACGAACGCCAGTTCGCTCAGCCAGGTGGTGACGTTGCCGTCCATGTCGATGTAGCCACCTCCCTCGCTGGTGCCCATGGCGATGCCGAGCACGCCGTTTTTGCCAAGCGCCATGGAGCCGGCCAACGCCGTGACTTCGCCGTCGTTGAGAATCTCGAGCGGCACACCCCATTCTTTCGCGATGTTGAGGAACATGTCCCGCACCTTCTCGTCGAACTGCTTCGGCTCCACGCCGCGAAAAAGGGAGGCCCACGTGACGCGGTTGTGCGAATAGCAACCGGCGGCGCTGCCCCCGATGGCGTCCACGCGCGGCAAATGCTCCGCGGCGCGGCGGAGTGAATCCATCACGCCTTCATAATGATAGTCCGGGTTCGGCTCGAAATAGGGATCCCAGACGATTTCCTCGCTGAACTTCACCTCGCCGTCGATGACTGCGGCGGCCTTGCGGTCNTCGTGCCGCCGAGGTCGAATCCGATGCGGCAGCCGTTGAGGTTGCGACCGATCAGGCGCGCCTCGGAATGCTCCGCAGGCAAATCGGCGCAGGCGACCACCTCGATCGAGTGGCCGTTGTTTTTTTCGCCGATCACCGTGTTGTCAAACTGCCCGAACTTGTTCGTCCGGTAATATTCCTGCAGTCGCGGCACGAGGTTGTCGGCCCCACTCAGGTGGATTTTCCAGCCGCCGCGTTGCCACAACAGGCATTTGACGAGGCGCTCGACGTGGCGAAAATTATTCCCGGCCAAGTCGTGTCCGTCGGGGAAAACGACCGTGCGATGGTGGAACACGGAGCCGTCTGCCTGTTCGAGCGCGATACCGACCTCGGCAGCGGCGCCAGTTTCGCGGGCCGCCTGCTCAAAGGCGCGGTTGGCCAGCACAGCCGGACGGTAGGTGGGATGGAGTTCGGGGAGAAACTTCGGCTCGGGTAACAGGGTTGTCTCGCTCATCACGGGGCGCGGATAATTTGGGCATTTGCCCCGGATTGCAAGATTTTTGCCGGTCAGCCGTTGGCCAAGCGCAGGATCTCGATGAGTGTGTCGCCGTGCTTGAGGGTTTTCCTGAGCGACCACGGCGGCGGGATCTCGAGTGTGTCGCGCTTGGTGTGACCGAGGACAAACAGACCGCTTGGCTCGAGCAGTGCCGGGAGGTGTTCGTCGTCGAGCAACCTCTGGGCAAATGAGTCGGAACGCCGACCCACGTTCTTGTCGCCGTACGGCGGATCGGCCATTACGAGGTCGAATCTGGCCCCGTTGCTGTGCAGTTGGCCAAGCGCGACAAAGGCGTCCGCGGTGATGAACCGCGCCTGGCCAAGCGGAACGCCGATCGAGTTGGCGTTGACCCGCATAACCCGTGCGTGTTGATTCGACAACTCGACAAACGTGGCCGCCGCCGCACCGCGNCTGAGGCACTCGAGGCCCAGCGCGCCGGTCCCGGCGAACAGTTCCAGCACCCGCGCCCCGTCGGCAAAACCGGCGAGACTGTTGAAAATAGCCAGCCGCACCTTGTCCGGCGTGGGGCGCACCCCCAGCCCCTTGGGAACCTTGAGTGTTGCGCCGGCTGAACTGCCTCCGATGATCCGCATCCGTGGCAGGATTGTTGCGCTTGGCCAAGCGGCTGGCAACCCGCTGGGTCAATTTGGCCCGAAATATTCCTTTTTGCGTTTGACCCGCCGCAACCGGAAGGAGTAGCTTCCCCGTCCTTTTTTTGCNGGAATATGTTAGATTTTCAAAAAATNCGNAGGAAACAGAAGTGGTTGTTCGCCGCGATCGCCATCCCGGTCATCTTTGGTTTTGTCATTCTGTTCACTCCAGACGCCGAGGATCGGNTCTTCGGTCGGGGCGGCCAGGCGGAAAGCGGATCATACGGGCAACTGAACGGCGAACCCGTCACTCGCAGCCAATGGTTTGAGGCGCAGAGCATTATCTTGGCACCGATCCGGATCTCCTACGGGGGACAGCTTCCGCCCCTGAACCGCGATTTCATCGATGCCCAAATCCCCAACATCCTGCGCGAGCAGGCATTGATGAAGCGTTACGGCATCAGCCCCAGTCGGGACGACTTGGCAGACTCGATTTCGCGATTAGTTGACCGGCGGATTGAATCTTATTCCGCTCAAACGAGACCGACTCGTCAGGAGGAATTCTCCCTGCTGGCCTCACTCCTCACCCCTCGCAACGGCAGCGCCAAGCAAGGAGTTGCCCGCCTTGAGGCGCTCGTGCGGCATCAACTGGGTGCCGCTCAGTTGAGGAGCCTGTCCGGCGTGTCCGCCATGCTGTTGTCGGCCAAGGAGGCTGAAATCCGGTACCGCGAAAACAACGAGNAGTACGAGGCGGAGGGAATCTTCCTCGCCCACACTAATTACCTTCCGCTGGTGCAGGCCACCGAAGAGCAGTTGAAAACGCACTACACCAACAACCTCCCCGAGTACCGAATTTTTGAGCGGCGGCAATTGTCGTACGTGACTTTCCCGGCAACCAACTACCTTGACGCGGCGGAGAAGAAGTTTGACGCCTTGAGCGCCGATGAGCGGGGCGGTTTCCTGACGAATTACTGGGCNGGCATCACCAGCATCGCCGGATACAAGACCAACAGCATCGCCAACTTGGCCAAGCAGGTTGTCTCGGTGCGCACCAACGAGTACGCCGGCATGGAGATCGATGAAGCCACGACTGCCATCCGGACAGAACTCCTGACCAAGGCGTGGAACCTCAAGGCTGGCTTGGCCACGCTCGAGGCTTACAAGGCCGGGTCGGATTTCCAGAAAAGCCTCGTGGCCACCCACAAGGCACAGCCGGCCCTCGACACGCTCGAGAAAATGGCTTTGCTGCAAAACCTCACGGCCCGCACAACAGTGCCCATGAGTGACAGCAGCAATCCCGTGCCCGGTCTGAGCGGGGTGCCGGCGTCGCAGATGTTCGGGTTGAGCCTGACCAACGCCTTCATTGTTGGGGATCCTTTCATCGATGGATCGGCTGATTTCTACATCGCGTCTCTTAAGCAGATTATCCCGTCGCGAAACCGGACGTTCGCCGAGGTCAAGACACAGGTAACTGCCGCCTACAAAAAGGCCGAGGGCATCAAGTTCATGAAGGCCGCCGGCGAAAAAATCCATCAGTCGATCAAGGCCGGCAAGTCGCTCGCCGAGGTGGCCAAGGAGAACAACCTTACGGTGACCAAGCTGGGGCCGTTCAGCTCGGTCGGCGGAGCCATTCCCGGCCTGGCCAACAAGGCGAACAGCGAGGATTTCCGCACGCAGGCGCTTGGNCTGGAGGTCGGGGCGGCCAGTGAGTTAATCACCAGCAGCACCGACGCTTCCGATCCCATCGCCGAGGAGGCGGCCTTCGTGGTCAAACTGACGGCCAAGACGCCGGTGGCCAAGGAGAAGTTTGATGCGGAGTTCGCCGACTATCTCGAGAACGAGCGGGCCAGCGCAATCGCCCAAGCCTACACACCGTGGTTGGACCGCCAGACGGAGGATGCCTATAAATACTCACTCGATACCGACGTGGAGGAAGGAGAGGGCAGTATCGAACTTCAGACGATTGACGGAGACAACGGCTATTACAAGCAGAACACCCGCGTGAAAATCGTGGCCAAGCCGGCCGCCGGCCATGAATTCAAGGAGTGGACCAGGGGGGTGACTGTTAACACCGGCGTCGCGGAGAACGAGATCGTGGTGTCGCGAAACACATACATCTCGGCGAGCTTCGCCCCGAAGGCCGTCCAGTAAATTCCGGGCCGCCTGGCTCGCATCGCAACGTGGCTTCCTCGGGGAAAAACGTCATCCGCCTGTTCGCTCCCGACGAATCCCAATCGTGGGTGTTTCCGGTTCTCTTCGAGGACGACCATTACCTCGCNCTCGACAAGATGAGCCACATGGCGATCACTCACAGCCAACTGCANCCNGACCGCCAAAGCCTGGACAATCTCATTCGCCGCGCCATCGGGGACGATGCACGCTGGGTGGCCAAGCGCGGCATTCGGCATNTGCCGTTCGCCTGCCGNATCGATTTCGAGACGAGCGGCATCGCGCTGTTCTGCAAAAGCAACGAGGCGAAGCAAAAAATCGGCGACCTGCTCGGGGCCAACAGGGAGCAGCGAGANTTTCAATGCCTCGTNCACGGCTCGCCAAGCAGCGACGCGTTCGAGNTCCAAGCCAAGATTGGCTGGGTGCGCGGGCGNCCNGAACTCATGCAGGCCGGCAATCGGGGGAAGAATGCGCGAACTGGCTTCGATGTCGCCGAGCGTTTCGCCGGTTTTACGCTGCTCAACTGCCGGCCGGAGACCGACCGAAAGCACCAGATCCGCGCACACCTGAAGTACGCAAATTTACCACCGGTGGGCGATGCCTATTACGGCGGCAAACTGCTTTTGCTGTCGAAGATGAAACCCAACTACCGCCCCCGGCGTGACGGCACGGAACAGCCGCTACTCGACAGAACCGCGCTGCATTACAGTCGGCTCAGCTTCGAACACCCCTTCACCGGGGATCCGGTAGTCATCGAGTCGCCCTTGGCCAAGGACATGCAGGTGGCGCTCAAATACCTTCGCAAATACAGCGCGGCCCGATAAGGGCTGATCCGCTTGGCCAAGCGCTTGGTTGCTATTTTTGGAGCCGGGCCAACTCGGCAACGAGCCGTTGTTTCTGCTTGGGAGAGGTGCTGAGTCTCGCCGCCGCCGCGTATGCCATCGAGGCGCTCTCCGCTTGGCCGTCTGCGGACAGCAGTTCGCCAAGTTTCTCCTGCAACACCGCGCTTTGTTTTGTGTCCGGTAGTTGTTGTAAGTGAGCGATTGCCGCCTTGGCCGGGGCACCGGCTGCAAGCCCCTGGTTCACGCCAAGCAAATGAAACCACTCCAGCATCGGGCTGTTCCGCTTGGCCAAGTCTGCCCGCAACACCTCCGGCGCCCGGCCAAACGGACGGTAGAGCGGGTCGCCGACAAACACGGTCTGCCATGAGAGAGCGCGCGTCGCCGCGTAACCGGCCTCGCCAAAGCTGTAACCCTCCTGAATCAGGCGCGAAAAAAACAGTGGCTGATCCGGCGTCAACTGGAGGTACGGCTCGTAGACGCTCCCGAACGTCGCCGTCGCTCCCTTGCGGACGAACGGCCCGATCCAGCGGGCGTGCGCGTCGCGGATCATCGAGCCGTTGAACGAGTGCAGATGATACGCAACGGCGCCCGGCATGAACTCAACCGTCGATTCGGCGAACACCCCCTCGACGTTGATGCCGTACCAACCGGCGTAGAAAGCGATCTGGCTCGCGGGATAACCAACCGGCAGCGTGGCAGGTTGCTCGTCGACCACTGTGGTGAAGCCGCTCCGACGGGTAATCTCGCCGACTCGCCGGAGCCGGTCATCCCCCGGCTTGTACGGCCCGTCGGTCAGGCCGCGTAAATCGACGTAGGCACGACCCCAAAGCCCGTCCCTCTCGGCGACGATCGCACGATCCACCAGCCGCTTGGCCAGTTCGGCGGATGGCCCATCGAGCCGCGCCACCATCAATACGCCGTTTGCGGGGGAAATCTGTTTTGCGTCTGACTGCTTGTAAACGGGATTGGCGACGATCCCGAACCGCTTTGGCGCCTGGCCAAGCTGCGGCAGCATCGCCAGTTCGCTGTCCACCGACGCCTCGTTGCGGCGCAGAGAAGAGGGCGCTTCGCGGCGTCCTTCCTCCTCAAGCGCATCGTCCTTATCCACGCGGATCGGCACGCCCCAGCACGGTACGAGGTATCGGATCGACGCCGTTTTTCCGTTGAGCAACTTGCGATTGGTCAACTCGGCGGCCAGTGGTTGCTCGAGTTTTGCCGTGAAGTCGTGTCGGGTAATCGTGTGCCCCTCCGGCAACGGCAACCCGATAAGGTGATCCGCCGGCACGCTCCGGACCTTGGCGTAATGCTCCGCCACCGCCCGCGACTCCGGCAGGGCGCTATTGAACAACACCACCACGCTTTCCCCTTGGCCAAGCACGCCAAATGAAGAAAACGCCACGATCGCGATCAAGCAACACCTCACTGCGGGCAATAAAAACGTCCGCTTGGCCAAGCGTACTGCGTGTGCTCCCCCTCTCCTAGCGGGAGAGGGCCGGGGAGAGGGAGAGAACGTAGCATCCACAAAACAACACCCTCCTGAAAATGTAGCGAGCGGTCTCATGACAATTGAAACTTCATGCCGTCGTAGGCGAAGCGGACGCCGTTGGGCAGTTCTGACTCGTTGCGGTCGTGGTCGTAGTAGTCGGTCAGATGCGTCAGGACGGTCTCACCGGCGGCGATGCGGCGGGTGGTGGTGAGCGCCTCGTCCAGCGTCATGTGCGACGGATGATCGTGCGGCCGCAACGCGTCCAGCATGGCGACCTGCACCCCGTTGGCCGCCTCGACCGCCGCCGGCGGCACGGCCTTGCAGTCGTTGTAATAGGCCAGGCGCTTGGTTTCGCCCTGCTCAAACAAGAACCCAAGCGAGCCCATGGTGCCGTGCGGCAATTCGAACGGCGTAATCCGCAGGTCTCCCAACTCGAACGGTCCGTTGATGAGGTGCGGTTCCGGCTTGAAATAACCACGAACGAACTGTCCATCGAAGGCATACCGGTACACCTGCCGGAGCGTGATCATTGTCTTTTCATCGGCATAAAGCGGCATTGGGCGATGCCCGTTGATCGCGCAAAACCGCCGGCAGTCGTCCAGCCCCATGATGTGATCCGCATGCGAGTGGGTGACCAACACGGCATCGAGGTGCCGGATGCCCTCGCGCAGCACCTGTGTCCGTAGGTCCGGTGTCGCGTCGACCAACACGCGAATCTCATCGGTGGCGATGTATATCGAGGAACGCGTCCGGTGGTTTTTGGGGTTGGCCAAAAACTCCGGCGGGTAGTCTGCGCCGATGATCGGTACGCCCTGCGACGTGCCGGATCCCAGGATGGTCAGGTCAAATTTCACTCCGTTTTGTTTTGCCTCCGCCTCGATCTGTTTCCACATTCACCCGCGTCCGCGCATGCTGACCGATCTCCGCATCAGGAACCTCGCCCTCGTCAACGACCTGGCCATCCAGTTTGGCCCGGGCTACAACTCGATCACCGGCGAGACCGGCGCGGGCAAGTCGATCCTCATCGGCGCGCTTGGCCTCGTGCTCGGCGAGCGCGCGGATCGCACCCTCATTCGCGATGGCAACGATCACTGCTCGGTCGAGGCAATAATCGACGTCACCGCGCTTGGCAAAGCATTTCACGCGCATCTCGAGCAAAACGGCGTGGAGCCGTGCGGAGACGGGCAGTTGTTTCTCAAGCGCAGCTTCTCCGCCGCCGGCGGCAACCGGCAGTTCGTCAACGGCTCCCCAACTACGCTTGCCGTGCTAGCCTCGATCGGCGAATGGCTAGTGGACATTCACGGCCCGCACGACCACCAGTCGTTACTCAAGGCCGCGCGGCAACTCGACATTCTCGACGCCTACGGCGGGCTGGAGAAACAGCGGGCGGCGTTTGCCGCGCTCGTTAATCGGCAGTCCACCTTGGCCGCGCAAAAGGCCGAGTTGATCGTTGACGAGGACGCCTACGCCCGCGAACTGGATTTACTCCGATTCCAGGTCGCCGAAATTGAGTCGGCCCAACTCAAGCCGGACGAGGAACCGGAACTGGAACAGGCGTTCCAGCGGGCCACCCACTCTGCGCGCTTGGCCGAGTTGGCGGCGGAGGCGCGCGGCCTCATCGATGGCGCGGAGCCAAGCGTGACCGACCTGAGCGCTGCACTTGGCCGGGCGTTGCAGGAGATGGCCGGGATCGATCCCGGCGCGGAGCCACTACTCGGGGAGCAAAGCGCAATCAGCGGCCAGTTGGCCGACTTGAGCGCCTCGGTCGCCAATTACGCCGACCGTTTGGCCCTCGACCCGGCGCAGATGAAACAGGTCGAGGAACGGTACAACCTCGTGCAGACTCTTAAGCGCAAGTATGGCTCGACGCTGGCAGAGGTGATCGAGTTCGGGGCCAAGGCGGCCCAGCGCTTGGCCGCGCTGGAGGGTCGCGACGAGGAATTGACCCGCCTCAACGCCGAGGCAGCCAAGCTCGATGACGAAATAAAGGCGCTTGGCCAAGCGCTCAGTGACGAGCGGAAAGCCGTCGCGCCCAAGCTTGTCGAGGAGGCGGAACGGCAGTTGAACGACCTAGGCTTTTTGCAGTCACGATTCGACGTGGAGATCGTCGATCCCGCCGAGCTTGGGCAAGCTGAGGCGGCCGTGTCGCGAACCGGTTTTGACCAGATCGAGTTTCTCTTCGCACCGAATCCCGGCGANCCGTTCAAGCCGCTCAAGGCCATCGCGTCGTCTGGCGAGATGGCCCGCGTCATGTTGGCGCTTAAGACCGTTCTCGCGTCGCAGGACAGGATCCCAGTGCTGGTGTTCGACGAGGTCGACTCAAACGTCGGCGGCGAAACCGCAGCGGTGGTCGGCGGGAAAATGAAACAGATTGGGGCCAAGCGGCAGGTGCTTTGCATCACGCACCTNGCCCCGGTCGCGGCGGCGGGTCATCGGCATTACCTCGTCTCGAAGGAAATAGTTGACGGCCGAACGCTGACGCGTGTCGAGCCGCTTGGCGATGAGGCAAGNGTCGAGGAATTGACCCGGATGCTCGGCGGTGGAGGGGAGGCCGCGCGCCAACATGCGGAGGAACTGCTTTCTGCGGGGAATTCCTGAATCAGAAAACCGAGTTCAAAAAACCCTTTCACAGCGCAGGAGCGTGTCGTAGGCTTCCCTGTCCCGCGATTCGCGGGAGTTTCCCTTTTCAATGAACAGTTACGACATAGCCGTCATCGGCGGCGACGGAACCGGCCCGGAAGTAACCCGGGAAAACATCAAGGTGCTCGACGCCGCCGGGCAGAAGTTTGGCTTTAAACTGAACTACACCGACTTTGACTTCGGCGGAGAACGCTACCTGCGCACCAAAGAGGTGCTGCCGGAGAGCGCGTCGGACGACTTACGGCAATTCCCGGCGATCCTGCTCGGCGCGATTGGGCATCCCGACGTCAAGCCAGGCATCCTCGAGAAGGGCATCCTGCTGCGTCTGCGTTTCGAGTTGGAGCAGTACATCAACCTCCGACCGGTCAAGCTGTTCGACGATAGGTTTTGTCCGCTCAAGGACAAGAAGCCGGAGGACATCGACTTCGTCGTCGTGCGCGAGAACAACGAGGGGTTGTACACCGGTTCCGGTGGATTCGTGTTCAAGGGCACTCCGAACGAGATCGCCATTCAGGAAAGCGTCAACACCCGGCGCGGAGTGGAGCGCTGTCTGCGTTACGCCTTCGACTACACGCGCAAACGCAACAAGGAAAATAAGCTCACGCTTTGCGGCAAGACCAACGTACTGACCTATGCGTTCGACCTGTGGGAGCGCGCCTTCAACGAGATCGGCGACGCAGACTACGCCGACATCCAGCGCGACTACGCCCATGTCGATGCGGCCACGATGTGGTTCGTCAAAAACCCGGAATGGTTCGATGTCATCGTGACCGATAACATGTTCGGCGACATCATCACCGATCTTGGGGCGATGGTGCAGGGCGGAATGGGNATCGCCGCCGGCGGGAANCTCAACCCGGAAGGCACCAGCATGTTTGAGCCAATCGGCGGCAGTGCCCCGAAGTACACCGGCCAAAACGTAATCAACCCGCTGGCGGCCATCTGCTCCGGTGCCCTTATGCTCGAGACGCTCGGCGAGGACGAGGCGGCCAAGGCCATCGAGGAGACCGTTATCCGCGTCACCCGCGAAAAAATTGACGACTTGGGCGCAGGTCGCATGGGCCACTCCACCACCGAGGTCGGCGACCTGGTCGCCTCGGCCCTTTAGAGGCCAAGCGTTCCAGAGGGACGCCGATATTCAGAATACGCATCGACCGTGAAACGCCGCTTGGCCAAGCGGGGTTGCATCTTGGCCAAGCGGCTTCTATTCTCCCGCCGCCCCTTGGCCGATAACCAACCACAACCATGGAAACAAGCGGATCCCTGTTAAGCACGATCGATTTTGTCATTTTCTTTGGTTCGCTCCTGGCGATCATGGCGGTTGGCCTGTGGGTGGGCAGACGGGAGGAGTCGTCGAAGGATTATTTCTTGGCGGGCCGGAATGCCCGCTGGTGGGGCGTGGCCGGTTCCATCTTTGGCTCCAACGTCTCGGCGAACCACATGGTCGGGATGATGGGTGTTGGCTTCGCGGTCGGCTTTGCGCAGAGTCATTTTGAGATCACGGCTATCGCCGGCCTGCTGATGCTCTGCTACCTGCTGTTGCCGGTCTACCGGAAACTGAACATCTACACCCTCAGCGAATACCTTAGCCGGAGATATGACGATCGCTCCCGCGTGGCCTACTCTGTCATCATGATCTCAATCATTGTCTTCGTGATGACGGTGCCTGCCTTTTACATCGGTTCCCGCTCCATCAATTATCTGTTGCAGGGGGACACCGGGCAGGCCGCGGTCGCGGTGGCCAAGGTTGAGAACGGTGCGGTGCAGGCGGTGGCGGTTGTCAACGCCGGCAGGGGCTATGCAGAGGCTCCGACGGTGGCTGTCGCCGCACCGGTGCAATCGGACGCCAACGGTGCCGTGGCAAAGGCGATCCTCGGCGAGGGAGTTATTGCTGCGGTGAAAGTCAAGTCCATGGGGTCGGGATATGAAACCAACGCCCCGCCTGCCGTCACCTTGGCCAAGGGGGAGGCGGCGTTGCAGGCAGTCGTGAAGGAGGGGAAAGTGGTCGGCATCGAGATCGTCGACGGGGGAAGCGGCTTTGAGGTGGGCCAGGCGCCCGAGATTGTCATCGCCCCGCCCGCGTCCGGCACAGCCGCCATGGCGTATGCGGCCGTGGTGCAAAAGGGGATCCGGCGCATTGAACTGGTGAACGGAGGCTCCGGGTACGAGAGCCCCCCGACGGTCGCCATCACGGGCGGNTCGGCCAAGGCGGGACTTTCGCCCGGTGACATTGACCCCCTTTATTACATCTTGGGCATCCTCGGCATGGCGCTAATCACCGGCACCTACACCGTGATCGGCGGGTTGCGCGCGGTCATCGTGACCGATGTCATTCAGTCCATATTGATGCTGATCGGCGGGCTACTGCTGGCGTACTTCATGTTCACGGAGATTGGCGGATGGAGCGCCATGGTGGCGGCTGATGCCGCGCAAAACGGCGGCTTGGAGCGCCTGCACCTTTACAACCCGGCGAACCACCCGGCGCTGCCGTGGAGCGGGGTAATCACCGGCTTGATGGTGCTGCATTTTTACTACTGGGGCGCCAACCAGTTCATCGTCCAGCGCGCCTTGGCCGCAAAGAGCGACAAGGAGGCGCGAACCGGAATCATCACCGCCGGTTTCCTGAAACTGCTGATCCCGTTTTTCTCAGTCGGTTGCGGGATCGCTGCCTGGTATTATTATTCGAACCGTGCCCAGATCGTGGCGCAGGATGCGGTCTTCATGCAGTTGCTCGGCGACCTGGTGCANCCGGTTGGCTACGGCTTGGTCGGGCTGNTGGCGGCCGGGGTGTTCGGCGCGATTTTGTCGAGCATCGANTCGATGCTCAACTCCGGCGCNACGCTCGTNACGTTNGACCTGTACAAGCGATACGTCAACCCGGANGCNGNNGANAANAAANTGATNNNNGTNGGACGCTTCTGGGTGTTGTCCTTCCTTCTGCTGGCGGCACTGATCACCATCTTCACGATGGATCCGAACTCAAAGGACAGCTTCTTCCTGCAGATCGCCAACCATCAGTCCAAGCTCGTCGCGGGCGTCGTGGTTGCTTTCTTCCTCGGCTTGCTGTGGAAGGGTGCCACCGCCACCGGTGGGTTTGTGGCGATCATCTCCGGAGTAATTTTTTCGTACGGTATTCAGTGGCTGTATCCGATTGTTGCCGGGGAGGGGTTGATTCGCATCTTCGGAGCAGAACTCAATTTCATGCACAGCGTCTTTGTGGCGGCCGTCCTTTCGCTGATACTGCATGTTGTGGTCAGCCGCATGACGCGACAAACCAGTGCCGGTGAGAATCAGGCCAAGCATACCTGGATCGGCCTCGGTATTTTCTCCCAGGCCAGCCTTAACACTTTTGCAGCGAAACTGGGCGGCACGCTTGTGGTGTTTGCGGTGTTTGGGTTCCTGATGTGGCGCGGATTTGCCTCGCCGTTGGTGGCCGCGCTGATCACTGCGGTTTGGACATGGATGATGTTCCTCGATGCAGCGCTCAAGACGCTGCTCTCGGCCGCAGCCAAGGGCAGGGCGCACAGCCTCCTTCGCGAGGACAAGTTCTGGGGCGGCCTGCTCGCGGCTTGCGCCGTGTTCATGCTGTTTTACTTCAAGTAAGCCAAGCGCTTGGCCAAGCGCTACGCGAAAAGCGCCTTCATCCGGGCCAAGCCGGTTGAGATAACTGCGAGTGGGTTCTGCTCCCACAACTCGGCGTTGAACAACTCCAGACTGACCGTCTTGTCGTAGCCCTTGGCCTTGAGCACCTCTACCTCAGCGGCGAGGTCGATCTGTCCTTCGCCAAGCATCACACGGTCCGGGTCGGTCTGTGTCGTGGGCGATTTGCCGTTGGCCGCATCGTCGATGTGATAATGGCTGATCTTCTCGAGCGGAACCGCCCGCAACTCGTCCAGCGTCGAGCCGCTGTTCCAGTTGTGAAAGGCGTCGAGGATGATGCTTGAGTCCGGATCGTCGGCTTGCTGCACGATCTCCCAAGCGTCGGCCAAGCTGTAAACCGATTTGAAAAAACTGATGTATTCGAACGTCGGCCGGATGCCCTCCTCGCGCCCGATTTGGAGCAGATCGCGGTACCGCTCGGGGAGGTGTTCCGTTTCGGTTTTCTCGAGCGGCGGCGTGGCGACGATGTACGGCGAGCCCAACCTCGCACACAGCGCGAATCGCCGGCGTGCCTCATCCTTCACCAACTCGTACTCCCAGCCGTCCATGTCGCCCCATTGGCGGATGGCGATCATGCTGGGCACGATCAGGCCGTTGTTCGACAACGCGGCCTCGATGTCGCGCACCTCGCCACCACGGCCGATGAAGTCGTACACGTCGTTCACCCACAGCTCGATGCCGTCGTATCCGGCTTGGCCCGCCAATTCGATTTTGCGAAGCAACGGCTGTGGCTTGATGGTGCTGGTGTTCAGGCAGTATTTCATGGCGAATCAGAACGGCCCAAGCCGGGGTGGGGCGGGATCCATGGTGAAGACGCTCGCGTCGAAGCAGGCTTTCATCAGCCGCAATTTGCGCTTGGCCTCCTCGGGGCGGTTCCACAGGTTTTCAAACTCATCGGGGTCGGCATTGAGGTCGTATAACTCGCCTTGGTCGGTGCCGTGATAGACGACGATCTTTTCGTCCCGGGTGCGGAGCATCGAGCCGTAAGAATGTTTGTGCGTCCAGGCGTTGTAATACTCGCTGAAGACGCAATCGCGNTGTCGGCCGGCATCCGNTTGGCCAAGCAGGATCGGCATCAGCGTGCGGCCCTGGATGTATTCGGGNACATCGACTCCGGCTGCCTCGAGCAGTGTTGGCGCGATGTCGATCAATTCCATAAGGCCGTCAGCGCGCAGATCGGCGGCGAACCGGTTCTTCCACGAGACGATCAACGGTACGCGAATCGCCTCGTCGTAAAAATGCGGCCCCTTCAAGTAAAATCCGTGGTCGCCCAGCATCTCGCCGTGATCGGACATAAAGATCACGACCGTGTTGTCGAGTTGACCTGTTTCCTCGAGGGCATCGACCATCCGTCCGACTTGCTTGTCGATCAGCTCCACCATCGCGTAGTAGGCGGCGGTGATTTCTCGTTTGTCCCGGTCGGTCATCGCGGCCATGTCGTAGCCGCCCGGGTCGTTGTGGGCGAATCGGCTGTCGAGTTGCTGATAGGTCGGTTTGCCCTCCAGTTCCCCCGGTTTGGCTTTCGGCAGCGGCAGGTCGTCGGGGTTATAGCGAGCGAGGAACTCAGCCGGAGGATCGAACGGATGATGCGGGGCAAAGCAGTTGTAGCTGAAAAACCACGGTTGGCCTTTTTGTTCCCGGATAAACTCGATCGCCTTCTCGGCGCACCAGGTTGTTTGGTTGTACTCCTCGGGGACGCCGTGCTTGATGTAATTTGTCGAGGGGCCGCTGTACAGTTCCTCCCAAGAGGTGCCCTGTTCGTGGAGCCACTGCGTGTAAGCGTTTTCTGGCCAGTCCGGCTGCGGGTGATGCGACCAATGGAACACCTCGTACCCGTCATCGATCCGTGTCTCGACCACGCCGTTGGCGCAGGTGGCCAGGTGCAGTTTCCCGGCCAGGCCGCAGGTGTAGCCGGCGTCGGCAAACAGGCGACTAACCAGCTTCTCGTTGGGCGGCATCGCTTGGCCGTTTTGGCGGCACTTGGTCGTGCGCGGATAGCGACCGGTCATGAACGCGGCCCGGCTAGGCGTGCAGACCGGACTTTGGGCGAAGGCATGGGTAAACGCCACGCCGCTGTTGGCCAAGCGGTCGATGCGCGGGGTGTGTATGTGCGGGTTTCCCAGCGCGCCGATGGTGTCGTGCCGCTGCTGGTCGGTGCAGATCCAAAGTATGTTCGGGCGCGCGGAGGGCATCGGCTTCAGCCAGGAACCGGGACGCCGGCTTGTTCGCGCAGTTGATCCAGCACGCGCATGTTGCCCAGCGTGTCGTCCCGGGTGATCCACGGCTTGGCCCCGGCGACGGCCTCGGCGAACGCCTCCGCCTCAAGCGCGTACAGCGGGGTGTCGGTCCTGGCCTCGATGGTTTCCACTTGGCCGTCGCGGGTCAGCGTAAATGTGCCGTCGCCCAGCCAGGGATCGTGGATCGCTATCTCGCCCTCGTCGCCGGCGATGTAGGTGGTCCAATCGTTGGCCACCGTCATGCCACAGGTGAAAGTGGCCAGGGTCTTATCGCCGAATCGCAGCACCCCCGCCGCGTAGTCATCCACGCCGCGTGCGTGCAGGTGCGCAAAGCAGGCCGTGTCAGTAGGCTCGGTCCCCATCACGGCGCGGGTCAGGTTGACGCAGTAACAGCCGACGTCCATCAGGCCGCCGCCCGCTTGGCTTGGCTCGTAGCGGGCGTCGCCCTCAAGCACGTCGCGCGTGAACGAAAAATTGGAACGGATCAGCTTCACTTGACCAAGCGCACCGCTCCGGATCATCTCGATCAGTTTCCGGACCGAAGGCAGTGTGCGGTACATGAACGCCTCAATGAGCAGTTGTCCGGTTTGCTCGGCGGTGTCGAACATCGCCTTGGCCTCGGCGGCATTGCGGGCCATTGGTTTTTCGCACAGGACANTCTTGCCGGCCTCCATCGCCTTGATCGACCAGTCGGCGTGCAGACCGTTGGGCAGCGAAATGTAAACTGCATCCACCTCGGGGTCGTTGATCAACGCCTCGTAACCGGCAACGCCCCGGCCGCCATGCTGCGCGGCGAATGCGTCGGCAGTCTCCTNCTGTCTCGAACCGGAAGCCGCAAGGCGGCCCCGCGAGGTGTGCTTTAGATCCGCGGCAAACTTGGCCGCGATCATGCCGGTGCCGAGTATTCCCCAGCGCAATGGTGGTGTCATTTGATGGCCCCTGTTCGTCGGGTGGGGGGGCGGAAAATGCCAATCCGCCGGGGGAACGACAAGAGGAATCCCGGAATAAGGGCAAAAAAACCTTTTAATCGTGCGTAAAAAAATTCTCCCTGATTGTTGACCAAGATTCTGTTTTCTGTTAGGGAATTCCCCTTTAGGAGATAAAGTGAGGGCGTAACCAGCCAGCAACCCATGGCCATTGAGTTTCACAAATACCTGAAGGATTTGCGTGTCAAGCACACAAGTAACACGCGCAAACTCAGTATCATCCTGAAGGTCAAGCACACCGCCTGGTCGAAAATTGAGCGAGGCATCAACCCACCGCCAAAGCCAAATGTGTTGAAGTTATTCTCCCGGGTGGTTCAGGCCAGGAGCTACGAGGAGGTGGAGTTGTTCGCCTTGGCCAAGCGCTGGAAGCCTAGCAAAAACACCAACCGCGCGCATGAGTTGCTGGTTCCGCCTGCCGAGGCCATACCTATCCTAGGAGAGCGTGAGTACAACCGGCGCATGGAGGCCGCCTACGAGGCCAACAAGCCAGACTACGAGCACAAGCATTACAAGGCCGTGCTGCCGGTTGGCAACTCCGAGACGGCCAAGGTGGATCAGGAGGAGGAGGTCCAGACCGTCATCCACGCTAGCTAGGCCAAGCGATCGCAACTTTTTCTGTTGGAGGGTTATCCGATTTTGGGCAGCTTTCTCCCGTCATGCGCCTGTTCAGATTTGCCCCAATTCTACTGTTCCTGCTGACGGCGATTCACGTCTCGATCTTGGCTGTTGATCGTCGCCCCAACGTCGTGCTTGTGCTGACTGACGATCAGGGGTTTGGCGACGTGCGGTCGCACGGCAATGCATTGATCGACACGCCGGTGCACGANCGGATCGCGGCGGAGGGGGCGCGGTTCGACCGGTTCTTCGTCAGTCCGGTTTGCGCCCCGACGCGGGCCAGCTTGTTGACCGGTCGATACCACATCCGTACCGGGGTGCACGGCGTGACGCGAGGCCACGAATCAATGCGCGCCGACGAGATCACTGTCGCCGAGTTGCTCCGGGATGCAGGCTACGCAACCGGCGCATTTGGAAAGTGGCACAACGGTTCGCAGTATCCGCATCATCCGAACGGGCAGGGGTTCGATGAGTTTCTCGGNTTTTGCGCNGGGCATTGGAANAACTACTTCGACACGACGCTCGACCACAACGGCACGATGGTGGCGTCGAAAGGCTTCATGATCGACACGCTGACGGATGCGGCGCTCGCGTTCATCGAGACAAACAAGGACCGGCCATTCTTTTGTTACGTGCCGTACAACACGCCGCATACGCCTTGGCAGGTGCCGGAACGGTATTGGCGGAAATACCGTGCCAAAGGAATCGAGCCGTCCCTCGCCTGCGCCTATGCCATGTGCGAGAACATCGACGACAACATGGGGAGACTCCTGGCCAAGCTCGATGAATTGAAAATCGCAGACGACACGATTTTCATTTTCCTCACCGACAACGGCCCGAACACCAGTCGTTACAACTCCGGCATGAAGGGGCGCAAAGGCAGCGCTCACGAGGGCGGGGTGCGCGTACCGTGTTTCATGCGGTACCCGCGTCGGATCAAGCCGGGTACGGTCGTCAAGCCAATCACGGCACACATCGACCTGTTGCCGACCTTGATGGAGTACTGCGGGGTGAAGGGATATCAAACCAAGCCGCTCGACGGCCGGAGTCTGGTGCCGATCATCGACGGCAGCGCGGCCGCTTGGCCAAGCCGGATGCTGTTCACGGTGTGGGGCGGCACTCGTCTGGAGGAGGGGCGGCGCGCGATCCGCACCGAACGGTGGCGCGCGGTCAACGAACGGCGCGGCTGGGAATTGTACGACATGCTCAACGACCCGTCGCAGCGGAACAACCAGGCCCAAGCCAAGCCGGCCGTATTGGGCAAGCTCCGCACGGCCTACGACGACTGGTTTGCGGAGGNCGCATCGCCCGGGTTTGATCCCGTCCCGGTACAGGTCGGCCACCCGGAGCGGGACACGGTCGTTCTGGAGGGGCATTACGCCTACCTGACCCCGTCCGGGAGGGAACGACTCGATCCCCGGAGGCACGGCATCAGTTACCACGGCCGATCCGGCTGGGCCAACGATTGGATCGACAATTGGACAAGCACCGAGGCGCACCCGCGTTGGCACCTAAACGTCGTGCGCGAAGGGGAGTATCGGGTGGTTATGAAGTATGCCTGTGCCCCGAGCGATACGGGTGCCCTGCTCCGAGTCGAGGCGGCGGGCGACTCGCTGGGATTTCAGGTTGCCAAGGCGTTTCTGCCGGAGACCATCCCCAGTCCGGATCGGGTTGGTCGCAAGGAGGTGCCGGAGCGTACCTGGGGCAACCTGATGGTGGGGACACTGCGCTTGGCCAAGGGNAACACCGTGTTGCGNGTGCGGGCGCTCGAGATCCCCGGCGACGAGGCGCTCGAACTAAAGGCCGTGCATCTGATACGGCAGCCTTGATTTCGCCGCTGCCGCTGTCGCAGGCCAAAGAGCTTGGCCAAGCGCCGACTTCAAGTGACAATGCGGCGTGCGCCTCAGCCCAAGCCCGCCGCCCATTGTCTCCCGGCTTTTTGCAACCGCTGGTCTGTGCCTGCTCGCGGGAACAGTCGCTCCGCGCGCGACTGAATGGATCGTCGGGGATGGCTACCGGTACCGTGCATTGACCGTCTCGACCAACAGTCAGGCCGGCTTCACGTCGTTGGCAGCAAACTCGACCGGGATCGGTTTTGTCAATCGCTTGGCCAAGGAGCGATACACGACGAACCAGATTTATCTCAACGGCTCCGGCGTGGCGGCGGGAGACTACGATGGCGACGGCTGGTGCGACCTGTTTTTCAGCGGGCTAGACTCGGAAAACAAACTTTACCGGAACCTCGGCAATTGGCGTTTTGAGGACGTGACAGCGAAGGCGCGAGTGCGGGGGAGACTGTTTGCCTCCACCGGTGCCTGCTTTGCGGATGTCAACGGCGACCGCCGGCCCGATCTCGTTTCGAACACAGTCGGGCAGGGCACCTGGGTGCTGCTCAACGACGGGCAGGGCGGCTTTCGCGCTGTCCGTCCGTTTAACGGCAGCGGTGGCGGCATGTCGATGGCGTTGGCCGACGTCGACCGCGATGGCGATCTCGACCTGTACGTGGTCAATTACCGCACGTTCACCATTCGCGACCAGCCGGGCATCAAGTTGCGCGGGAGTACCGTCGACGGCGTGCCGCAGGTAGTCTCCGTGAATGGCAAATCGCTGGAAGCCACCGGTTCCGTGGGGCGTTTCACGCTGAAGACAAACGGGAAAATTCTTGAGAACGGCCAGCCGGATCGCCTCTATTTGAATGACGGGCGCGGCCGGTTCACGCCGGTCTCGTTTACCGCCGGGGCGTTTCTCGATGAGGACGGCCGGCGCTTGGCCAACCCGCCGTACGATTGGGGCCTGTCCGCGATGTTCCGGGACATGAATCGGGACGGCCTGCCCGATCTTTATGTGTGCAACGACTTCGAGTCGCCCGACCGCATCTGGATCAACCAGGGCGGTGGTGTGTTCCGGGCAATCGACCGCTTGGCCATGCGCAAGAGCAGCCATTTCTCGATGGGGATCGACTTCGCCGACTTGAACCGGGACGGGCTCGATGACTTCATCGTCGTCGACATGCTCAGCCGTGAACACACGCTGCGGCACACGCAGTTGAGCAACCGCAAGCCGCCCAAGCTGCGTTTCGGCGTCTTCAACGATCGGCCGCAATACAGCTACAACACGGTTTACCTGAACAACGGGGATGACACTTACTCCGAGATTGGGTTTCACTCCAATCTTGCCGCGACGGAATGGGCTTGGACGCCAATCTTCATGGATATCGACTTGGACGGCTATGACGATTTTCTCGTCACCACGGGGCATCCGCTCGACATGCAGGACATGGACGTGACCAATCGCGGCGAGGCGTTGAAACAGCAACGCAAGCATTCCCCTCGGGAACTGCTCGAGATGCGTTTCCTTTTCAAGCCGCTCGTCCTCCGGAACCTCGCCTTTCGTAACGAGGGCGGATTGCGCTTTGCCGAGAAGAGCGCCGACTGGGGTTTTGACCACGCCGGCATCTCTCACGGAATGGCTCTCGCCGACTTGGACAACGATGGCGACCTGGATGTCGCCGTGAACAACTTCAATGAGACCGCCAGCCTCTACCGCAACAACGCCCCGGCCCCGCGCCTCGCCGTGACGCTGCGCGGCGCACCGCCAAACACGCACGGCGTTGGGGCACGAATCACCGTGGAGGCGGACGGGTTGACGCAATCGCAGGAGATGGTGAGCGGCGGCCGGTACCTGTCGGGCGACGAGCCGGTCCGGGTGTTCGCCGCAACCAAGCCGATTCAAAAAATTACCGTCGCCTGGCCAAGCGGCGCGGTCAGCACGGTCAGCACGGTCAAGGCAAACCGGGTTTATGAAATCGATGAAAAGGGAGCAGCGCCGGCTGCCGAGGAGTTGCCAAGCGGCCGAGGCCCGTTGTTCGAGGACGCCAGCCAGTTGCTGTCTCATAGGCATGCCGAAAAGGCGTTCGACGATTTTACCCGGCAACAATTGCTGCCCAAAAAGCTGAGCCAGGAAGGGCCGGGAGTCGCCTGGCTCGACTGGAACAAAGACGGGTGGGACGACATCGCCGTCGCATCCGGCAGTGGCGGCAAGCCGGGGCTGTTCCTCAACGACACCGCGGGCGGTTTCGAGGGTGCCGCCGTTCCCGCGCTTGGCCAAGCGACGCCACGCGATCAGGTCGCCTTGCTCGGGTTAAACAGCACTGCGAGCGGACTTCTCCTGCTGCAGAGCAACTACGAGGACGCGCTGGCATTCGGCCCGGCGTTGAGGCTGTACCAGCCAAGCGTTCCCGAGCCTCTTGACCTGCTGCCCGCCGGGCCGGTGGCCTACTCGGCCCTGTGCGCGGCGGATTACGATGGCGACGGGGATCTTGACCTGTTTGTCGGCGGCCGCTGCCGCCCCGGGAGTTATCCCGCCCCGGTCAGTTCGGTGATCCTGCGAAACGACAACGGCCAGTTTGTGCGGGACAACCGACATGAATCTTTGCTCCGGGAAGTTGGTTCCGTTTCCGCCGCGCTCTGGGCGGATCTGATTGGCGACATCCGCCCGGAACTGGTGCTGGCATGCGACCCCGGCCTGATCCGGGTGTACCGTAACAACAACGGTTTGCTGGAGGAGGTGACCAGCGCGCTTGGTTTCGGGAATCACGTCGGCTTTTGGAACAGCGTCTGCGCCGGTGATTTTAACGGGGATGGGAGAATAGACTTGGCTGCCGGGAACATTGGCACCAACTCCGCCTACGAAATCCGTGACGAGGCCACCGTCACGTGGCATCACGGCGACCTGGCCGGCGGCGGCACGCACGAAGTGCTGGAGTCACACGGCACCGGGTTGCCGATCCGTTATTTTCATGAACTACTCCGCGCCATCCCGTTCCTGCGGGAGATGTATCCCACGTATGCCGCCTACGCGAACGCCCGCACGACCGACATTCTCGGGGAACAAAAAGCCGCGCTGGGCGTCGTTGAGATCAACTCGTTTCAGTCGGTTGTAATGATAAACCGGGGTGATGGGTTTGATGTTTCGCCATTGCCGCTCAAGGCACAGCTTGCGCCGGTGTTCGGGATGGCGGTGGCGGATTTTGATGGGGACGGCATCGACGACCTGTTCTTGGCGCAAAACTTTTTCGGCACCCGCCCCGATTTCCCGAGGATGGATGCGGGACGGGGGCTGTTGCTGAAAGGAAATGGGACAGGGGGCTTTGCCGCGATGCCTACAGCGGAAAGCGGCATCCGCCTGAGCGGCGACCAAAGGGGGTGCGCGGTGGCTGACTTCGACCGCGACGGCAGGCCGGATCTGCTGGTTGGGCAAAATGCAGCCCAAACCGCACTATACCGTAACCGCTTGGCCAAGCGAGGGTTACGCGTGCGCCTTGTTGGCCAAGCCGGAAACCCAACCGGCGTGGGGGCCAAGCTCCGCTTGGGTACCGCAACCGCCCTTGGGCCGGCCAGGGAGCTACGGAGCGGTGGCGGATTTCGCTCCCAAGACTCCGCCGTCACCGTGTTGGGCCTGGGGGACCAATCGCCCACGCGGCTGCAGGTGGCTTGGCCAAGCGGGAGAGTCAGCGAGACGGCAATCGAAAAGGGCGTTGCCGAAATCATCGTGGAGGAACCGGCTCCATGAGCGGTCGATTGGCCAGGCCGTTTTTCGCGTTGACCGCGCTCAGCCTGTTGTATGCCGGGAGCGGCAACGGACTTGAGTGGCAGAGGGAGGATGGCGGCTTGCTGAGTGCGCCGCTCGAGGCTGCACGCCAAGAACGGGCCGGCTTCCGGCGAGTGGCTGCGGCGGAGTCCGCGGTTCATTTTTCAAACCAGCTCGACAATGAGCGATCCATCCGCAACCGCAACCTGTTGAGCGGTTCGGGGGTGGCCGCCGGTGACTTTGACGGAGACGGCTGGTGCGACCTTTATTTTTGCGGACTCGACAACGGGAACAGGCTGTACCGAAACTTGGGCGACTGGACGTTTGAGGATGTCACGGGGTCGAACGGCCTCGCCTGCGACGGGCAGGACTCGACCGCCGCAGCGTTCGTGGACGTGGACGGCGACGACGATCTTGACCTGCTCGTGAACGCGCTTGGCAATGGTACGCGGTTGTTCCGCAACGACGGCGCCGCCGGGTTCGTCGAGGTGACCCGGGAATCCGGTCTGGCCTCGTCCGCGGGGAGCATGTCGATGGCGTTGGCGGATATCGACGGCGACGGTGACCTTGACTTGTACGTGGCGAACTTCCACCCGAGCACAATCAAGGATCGCCCCAACACGAACATCCGGGTCAGCATGATCAATGGCCGCCCGGTGGTCACCTCGGTCAACGGCGTCTCAACGGAGGAACCGCATCTTACGGGGCGGTTCGAGATTTCGAAAAGCCGCAACATCCTCGAGTACGGCGAACCGGATTTCCTGTTCCTTAACGATGGCAGCGGTATTTTCACGCGGGCTGATTACCTGGAGCGGTTCCGCGACGAGAATGGCGCGCGGCTGCCCAGGCTGCCTATGGACTGGGGGCTGGCCGCCCGGTTCGAGGACATCGACCGGGACGGGGATCCCGACCTGTACGTTTGCAACGATCTGTTCACGCCGGATCGAATCTGGATGAATGACGGGCAAGGCCGGTTTCGGGCAATCCCAAAGCAGGCGATCCGCAACACCTCAACCTTTTCCATGGGGGTGGACTTCGCAGATTACGATCGGGACGGCGACACCGATTTTTTCGTGGTGGACATGCTGAGCCGGGAGCACGAAATGCAGCACCTGCAGGTTTCCGAGATGGTTTCCAACAATGAGCCGCACACTTTGCTGGAAAGCCGCCCGCAGGTTTCGCGAAACACACTGCAGGTCAACCGGGGCGACAGCACGTTTGCGGAACTCGGCTACTACGCCAACGTCGAGGCGTCCGGCTGGTCGTGGGGGCCGATCTTTCTCGACGTGGACTTGGACGGGTACGAGGACATTCTCGTGACCAACGGCCAGTTGCGGGATTTCCAGAATGCCGACATGGCGGCGGAGATTGAGGCGGTGAAGCAGCAGCGTAAATTGTCGCAGGGCGACATTCTCCGATTGATCTCGCGGTTTCCGGCTTTGCGCACCCCGAACGCCGCCTTTCGGAACAACCGCGACGGCACCTTCAGTGACTGGTCGGCCAAGTGGGGGTTCGACCAGCCGGGCATCTCACAGGGCATGGCACTGGCCGACCTCGACAATGACGGCGACATGGACGTCGTCATGAACAATCTTCTCGAGTCGGCCGGGCTTTACGAAAACCAAGCGGCTGGCCCGCGCGTGCGCGTGGCGTTGAGCGGCGAAGGGGAGAACCGCCACGGGATCGGCGCGAAGATCACCATCCGGCAGGGCGGCGGGGTGCAGCAGCAGGAAATCATCTCGGCCGGCCGTTATCTGTCGTCGGATCAGCCGATCCGCAGCTTTGGGGTGGAGAGCGGTCATTTTGAAATCAGCGTCACTTGGCCAAGCGGGAAGGTGACCGAGGTAAAAGCCGCCATGGCCAACCGGGCTTACATGATCCCGGAGGCGGGGAGTGCGCGCTTGGCCAAGCCGGAGGCGCTCCCGGTCAAGCCGTTGTTCCGCGATGTGTCGGCGGCCATTGGGCACGTGCATCATGACAAGTCATTCGAGGATTTCCGGCGGCAATTGCTGATGCCGTTCAAATTCAGTCAACCCGGCCCGGCCATCTGCTGGCACGACATAGACTTGGACGGCTGGGACGACCTGATCATCGGCGGCGGGGCAGGCCAACTCCTCGCCATGTTCCGAAACGGACGGGACGGATCATTCAAGCCGATCACTTCGCCCATCCTGAAACGGACAAACTGGGACCAGGCCATGCTTCTGCCGTTCGCAGCAAGCCAAGCCGGCCCGGCGCTGCTCGTGGGAGTGTCCAATTATGAGTCCGGCTCGACCGAGTTGCCGTCGGGGATGGTCTATGATTTTGCAAAACGTAAGGCCACCGGATTTGCGACCGGCCAAGCGGGGAGTATCGGGCCGATGTGCCAGGTCGATCTCGACGGTGACGGCGACCTCGATGTGTTCGTGGGCGGACGAATCCTCCCTGGCCGCTATCCCGCCGCCGCGGACTCTGTTCTGCTCGAAAACCGGGACGGTAAGCTGCACTCCGCCCATCGCTGGCCAGCGCTTGGCATGGTGCAGGGCGCGGTGTTCAGCGACCTCACTGGGGATGGGCGGCCGGAGTTGATCCTCGCGTTGCATTGGGACTCGCTCCGGGTGTTCGGCTGGGAGCAAGGCAGTTGGCATCCCCGTGAGTTGACTGCCGCGCTTGGCCTGTCGTCCCATGCCGGTTGGTGGAACGGCGTCGCCACCGGGGACTTCAACAACGACGGGCGGATCGATATCGTCGCGACAAACTG
Source organism: Verrucomicrobiales bacterium (assembly GCA_002686755.1). GTDB lineage: Bacteria > Verrucomicrobiota > Verrucomicrobiia > Limisphaerales > UBA1096 > UBA1096. The sequence continues at coordinate 35,065 of NYYJ01000063.1, read as the reverse complement.
GGGCCTCAACTGGAGGCGCAAACCAAGCGAAGCCAGCCCGATCCGAATCTACCACGGCGACATGGATGGCGACGGGGTCTCCGATGCCATCGAGGCGGTGCGCCGCAACGGCCGCTGGCAGCCGGAACGGCGCTATGGGATTTTGCGTGCGGCGATGCCGCTTGTCGGAGAGCGGATGAGCGGCTTCGCGCATGTTGGGCGAAGTTCCGTCGAGCAGGTGTTTGGCGAACTGCTGCATGAGGCCGCCATGCTGGAAGTTGTTGAGTTCCGCTCGATGCTTTTCCTGAACCTTAAAGACGGGATGAAGCCTGTCCCGCTGCCGACCGAGGCGCAATGGGCTCCCGGCTTTGGGGTGGTGGCGGCCGATTTCGACGGCGACCGCCAACTGGACTTGTTTCTCGCGCAAAACTTTTTCGCCACCAACCCGGAATACTCGCGGTGCGATGCCGGTCGCGGACTGCTGTTGCTTGGCGACGGACGGGGCGGTTTTCGTCCGCTGCCATCCAGCGAGAGCGGCATCATGGCGTACGGGGAGCAGCGGGCCTGCGCCGTGGCGGATTACAACCAGGACGGCCGAGTCGATTTGGCGATTGGCCAGAACAATGCACCGACCCGGCTCGTCCTTAACGACGGCGGTAAACCCGGCTTGAGGGTTCGGTTGAAGGGCCTCGGCCGAAACCCAGCCGCTATCGGGGCCAAGCTGACCCTCCGGTTTCCCGGCGGCCCCGAGGTCACGCAGGAGATCCAATCCGGCTCCGGTTATTGGGGAGTGAACAGCCCGGTGATCGTGCTCCCTGGCTTGGCAGCACAAGCCGAGATCACAGTCGCTTGGCCAAGCGGCGTGAGGACGAGCCACAACATTGCCGCCGGCACAAGACAGGCCGTACTGTCTCAGGAGCAATGAGCCAATCGCACCGCAGATCGAGCTATCACCTGAGCCAATTGTTGCGGTTCGCGTTGTCCGGCTTGGCATTGTTGGCGCCCGGCTTGGCCGCGCTGGAGTGGGAACAGCGGGGGCAACACCGCTTGGCCAAGCTCGACGTCAAGCCAAGCGCGCGTAACGGCTTCCAACTGTTGCCACCCCGCGAGACCGGGGTGACTTTTGGGAACCGCCTGTCGCGGCAACTGGTCGCCAAGAACCGGAATCTGGCCAACGGTTCAGGCGTGGCGGTTGGCGACGTGGACGGCGATGGCCTGCCTGATCTTTATTTTTGTGGGCTTCAGGTTGACAACCGGTTGTACCGCAACCTTGGCGGCTGGAGTTTCGAGGATGTCACCGCCGAGTCGGGCACCGCCTGCCCGAGGCAATATTCCACCGGCGCGATTCTCGCGGATGTCGATGGCGATGGCGACAACGACCTGTTGGTCACCGGCTTGGCCAAGGGGGCACGCCTGTTCCTCAACGACGGATCCGGCAGGTTCGATGAACACGCCGGATCCGGACTGTTTCCCAAGCTGGGTGCCACCTCGATGGCGATGGCTGACATCGACTCGGACGGCGATCTCGACCTGTACGTCGCCAACTATCGGACGACCAACTACAAGGATCGCCCTCCCGGCGTAAACCCGAACGTCCGGCAGGAGAACGGCGCGGTGATCGTCACGCCGGCCAACCGCTTCGCCGCAATCAAGACCAGCCGCAATGACGGGGTGCACCTGGTCGAGTTGGGGGAGCAGGATTTCCTGTACGAAAACCTTGGCGCGGGCCGCTTTCGCCCGGTCAACTGGGTTGGTGGCCGGTTTCTGGATGCCGACGGCGTCGTTCTCAAGAGGCCGCCGCTCGACTGGGGGCTGAGCGTCATGATGCGGGACGTCAACGACGACTTGCTTCCGGACATCTACGTTTGCAACGATTTTTTTTACTCTGTGGACAAATTTTGGATCAACCAGGGCGGGGGCGTGTTTCGGCAGGCCGGCCATGAGGTCGTTCGCAATTTCAGCATGTCCTCCATGTCCGTCGATTTCGCCGACATCAACGGGGATGGACACGACGATTTTTTTGTGGCCGACATGCTCTCCATGCGGGGCGAATTCCGCAAGACGCAGCGGGGCAACGCCATGAGCGGGGAATTGAACCTGCCAATCACTGACGCCCGGTTTCAGCCGGAGTTCGCGAGGAACACCCTGCAACTCAATCGCGGCGACAACACCTACGCGGAGATCGCCCAGCTCGCCGGGGTGCACGCGAGCGAGTGGACGTGGGCCAGCCGGTTTTTGGATGTAGACCTCGACGGGCACCTGGACTTAATCGTGACGACCGGAAACGAGTCGGACGTTCTCGATGCAGACATGTTGGGTATCGTTGCCAACTCGCCCGAGACCCGCGAGTCGCACGTTCAAAATATGATGCGCTTCCCGAGGCTTGAGACGCCCAACCTCATTTTCCGCAATGGCGGTGACTTGAACTTTTCGGAGACCGGCTCCGAATGGGGCTTCGGGCAGGTTGGCATCTCCAACGGCATGGCGGCAGGGGATCTCGACAACGACGGCGACCTGGATTTGGTGATCAACAACTTGAACGCACCTGCGTCCCTGCTCAAGAACATCGGGAGCTCCAGTCGGATCGCCTTCCGCTTGAAGGGCAACGCCCCTAATACTGCGAGCGTCGGGGCAACAGTCGAGTTGACGGGGGGAGCGATTCGCCAAAGGCAAACCATCATCTCCGGTGGGCGGTACCTCTCCGGCGATCAGCCTCTTTGCGTGTTTGGCGTTCCTAAAACTGACTCAACTTTTTCAGCGGAAATCACTTGGCCCGACGGGTCGCTTGCAGAAATAAACAACCTTGTGGTCAACAACGTTTACGAAGTCAACCAAGCGACGGCGAAAAAAAGACAGCTCGCTGCCACGGCTCAACCCCATCCGCTTTTCGATGACGCATCGGAGCGCCTGAGCGCGAAACACAGTGAGAATCCGAGCCTCAATCCCGCAGGTTCCCCGGCCGCAACCGGCTTGGCAGAACTCGGGCCGGGCGTTTGCGTCGCGGATGTAACCGGGGACGGACGCGACGAGATATTCGTCGGAAACGGAAAAGGGGGAACCGTCATCAGCCTGCAGCTTGGCCAAGCGGGAGGCGCGGCTCTACAGCAGTGGGGCGACAGTGCAAAACTGATTCGCGACACTGCCACCATTCTCGCACACGAGACGGGCTCGGGCTTGGCCCTGCTGACGGCCTTGTCGAGTTATGAGGACGGCTTGGCGGTTGGCCCGGCGCTCAACACCATTACGCCGGAGGGAGCGAGGCAATTGTTGCCTGCTGCCAGGGATGCGCTTGGCCCCGTCTCCATGGCTGATGTGGACGGAGACGGCCGACTCGATTTGTTTGCCGGTGGAAGGGCGCGGCGAAACGATCCGTTCCTGTCCGTCGACTCGGTGCTGTACAAAAGCAGCGGCGATGGTTTTATCCCGGCAGCGGAAGCCGGGGTGCTTGCCGGGATTGGGCCGGTGTCCGGCTCGGTGTTTTCCGACATCGACAACGACGGCGATCCGGATTTGATTCTCGCGCGCCAATGGAATTGCCCGATGCTGCTGCTAAACAAGAAGGGCCGTTTGGTTGATGCCACGGTGGAATGGGGCCTTTCCGGTTTTCACGGGTTATGGAACGGCGTAACCACTGGCGACTTTAACAACGATGGCCGGATGGATCTGCTGATAACCAACGCGGGCGGAAACACAAAATACACCGAGCATCTGCCCCGCGAGGTTTGGCTGCACATTTCCGATTTCAACCAGGACGGTGTCGCGGATGGTGTCGAGTCGGTTTGGGATGCACACTTGGCCAAGCGCGTCCCGGTGCTCGACCGGCAAAGCCTGGCTGCGTTGCTGCCGTGGGTCACCGGCCTGTTTCCATCCCACAAGGCGTACGCGCAGGCGGACATCAAAACGCTTCTCGAGCCAGTCGGCGCGCCGCCCGCGATTCGCAAACTGAACACCCTCGACACGGCGGTGTTCCTGAACGATGCCGGATCATTTAAAAGAACCGAACTGCCGGTCGAGGCCCAGTTCGCACCGGCGTTCGGTTGCAGCGTGGCGGACTTTGACGGGGATGGAAACGAAGACATTTATCTTGCGCAAAATTTCTTTAACGTCGATCTCGAGGCTTCCCGGCATGATGCAGGACTTGGCCTCGTGCTGCTGGGGGATGGTCAAGGCCGGTTCCGGGCATTGCCGAGAACGGAGTCCGGCGTGGCAAACCTTGGCCAAGCGCGCGGATGTGCCGTGTCGGATTTCAACGGTGACGGCCGCGTCGACCTTGTCACAGCGCAAAACAACGACCGAGTGAAGCTGCACCTCAACGCGACCGGCGAAGTTGGCGTTACGGTGAAACTGATCGGAGCCAAGGGCAATCGGCAGGCCATCGGCGCATCGATTCGTCTGGAACGGGGCGGGACGCTCGGCCCAAAACGGGAGTTGCGACTTGGCTCGGGCTATTGGTCGCAGGACAGCTTGGCGCAGGTTTATGCCGGCGCAGGCAGTGACACCAAGCTTCACATCGCCTGGCCCGACGGGCGCGCTGTGGTTGTGGCGATTCCCGACGGCGCGAAAAGCATTAAAATCTCAAAACCGGATGAGGTTCAGATCGTGCATTAAAACCCATGCGGCCTTGGTCGCGTTGGCTGTTTCCTCGCTTGGCCAAGCGCTGCCGGCCAGCGACTGGGTTGATGCCGGAAATCACCGGTGGCGCGTCCTCGAAGTCGCGCCCGGCGGAAGCACTGGTTTCACGAGGCTTGACCCGTCGGCGAGCGGCATACGTTTTAGCAACCGACTCGACGTTGAGAAATCGCTGCAAAATCAGGTCTATCTCAACGGGTCAGGCGTTGCGCTGGGTGATGTTGACGGTGATGGGCGGTGCGATATCTATCTGTGCGGACTGGACAACCCAAACCATTTGTACCTCAACCGTGGCGACTGGAAGTTTGAGGAGGCGGCAGGGCAGTACGGAATCGATTGCACCGGTAAAGATTCGACCGGGGCCGCGCTCGCCGATCTCGACGGGGACGGCGACCCCGATTTAATCGTCAACACGATTCACTCCGGAACGCTTCTGTTCCGGAATGACGGAAACGGCTTCACGGCAGTACGCGATGAGGCGACCGGCTTGGCCTCGGCCCGTGGTGGTATGTCGTTGGCGCTCGCGGACTTTGACGCAGACGGGCGGCTGGACATTTACGTCGCGCATTATCGGGACACGACCCTGATGGATATGCCCAACACCCACTTCAACTTCCGAACCGTCGGGGGACGCCGAGAGATCTCCACCGTGGACGGTGTGCCGGTTGAAGGGTCGAGATTTGAGAATCGGTTCAGGCTCAACGAGCGGGGCGGCATCGAGGAGAACGGTCTGCCGGATGTGCTTTACCGCAACCTTGGGCAATTCCGGTTCGAGCAGAATATCGTCGGCGGCAGGCAATTCATGACCGCGAAAGGGACGCCGATACCCGGTGCGCTGCTCGAGTGGGGACTGTCGGTGATGTTCCGGGACATCAACCGCGACGGGAAACCGGACATTTATGTCTGCAACGATTTCGATGGTCACGACCGACTTTGGCTCAATGCAGGCGCAGGCCGTTTCCGCGAGGCGCCCGTCTTGGCCTTGAGGAAGACCAGCATGTTCTCAATGGGGGTTGATTTTGCGGATATCAACCGCGATGGGCTGGATGATTTCATCGTGGTGGACATGTTAAACATGAGCCATCAAACGCGAAAAAACCAGATGGTCCCACGACTGCAATATAGCCCGGTGCCGGGGCGTTACAACGACCGCCCACAGCGGATGCACAATACCCTGTTCTTTAACCGGGGATACGGGGTTTTCTCGGAGATTGCCCATTTTGCCGGCCTCGCGGCGTCGGACTGGAGTTGGGGTTCCGTTTTTATCGATGTCGACCTTGATGGCCTTGAGGATTTGCTGGTCACAAACGGCGTGGAGCGAAACGCTCGCCATCTGGACACGATCCTTCATCTGCGCAAACAGCGAGAGGGCCGGGAATTGCCCAAGCGGGAAATCCTGCTGGCCCGGCGGGTGTTCCCAGCGCAGGCAACCGCCAACGCAGCGTTCCGGAATCAAGGCGACCTTCGTTTCACCGAGACAGCCGCCGAGTGGGGATTCGGCGACGAGGAAATCTCCCACGGTCTGGCCTGTGGCGACCTCGATGGAGACGGCGATCTCGATCTCGTCGTAAACAACCTCCGCTCGCCCGCCGGGGTTTACCGGAACAACTCCGCCAAGCCGCGCCTCGCCGTTCGCCTTTCCGGCCCGCCGGGCAATGCAGCCGGCATCGGTGCGAGGATTGAGGTCGAGCACGCTGCGCTAACCCAAAGCCAGGAGGTGATCGCGGGGGGGCGGTACCTCTCCTCGGACGATCCTATGAGGGTTTTTGCCATGTCAGACGGTGTCGCGCGTCTTAAAGTCACCTGGCCTGACCTCACGGAATCCGTCATCGAAAAAGCGGAACCCAACCGGTTGTACCAAGTACGGTACCAAGCGGGTACGGCAAATTCGTCCGCAGAAAAGCCAAGTGCAGCCTTGTTCAACCTGTTGAAATTTCCCGTCGCGCAACCGCATATCGAGACCGTGAGTAGCGACTCCCAGCCGCTTCTCCCGTGGTCGCTTGGCCAGGATGGCCCGGGCGCAGCTTGGGGAGATCTGGACGGCGACGGCTGGGAGGACTTGGCTGTTGCAAGCGGGCGGGGAGGAGCTACAACTCTGTACCGGAACGAAGCCGGAAAACGATTCTCCCTTCTGGAGCCAAATACGCCATTACCGAAAAGCGCGCGCGATGCGCTTGCGGTGTTGATCGCCGGCGGCCAACTGTTGCAGAGCTTTTCAAATCACGACGACGGATTGGCGTTTGGCGACATGGTCACGGTCAGCCAAGCCGATGGCAGCCTGCGTCAAACAGTCGCGGCCAAGGCCGCCAGCGCCGGGCAGTTGGCCATGGCCGATGTGGACGGCGATGGCGACCTGGACTTGTTTGTCGCCGCACGCGCTTTGCCGGGCCGATACCCGCAGCCGGCCGCCTCATGGCTTTACCTGAACGATGACGGTGAATGGAAAGAGAGCGCCACATGGTCGACGGCGCTGCAGAGTGTTGGCCAAGTGGCAGGGGCTGTCTTTGCCGATGTCAATTCCGATTCAGCCCCGGACCTGCTCCTGGCCTGCGACTGGGGCACTCCCACAATTCTGATCAACACCGGCACCGGGTTTGTGGATGAAACCGAGCCGCTCGGCTTGGGCAAGTTCACCGGCTTTTGGCGTGGCATCGATGTCGGTGACTTTAACGGCGACGGGCGCATTGATTTCGTCGTCGCCAATCGCGGTCTCAACGCCGGCTACGAAGCCTCGGAGGAGGAACCGTTCGTCGCGTTTTACGGCGACCTCGACGAGGACGGCCGGGGGGAGATCATCGAGACCGTACGGGAGAACGGCAAACTTCATCCACGGCGGAATTTATCCACACTCAACAGCGCGATGCCTTGGCTCACCGAGCATTTGCGCAGTTACGACCAATACGCCCGGTTAACCGTCGATGGCCTGTCCGGCCCGGCGCGCTTGGCCAACGCGTCGCGTGCCGAGATCACCACGCTGCAAAGCATGGTGTTTCTCCGGGGTGACACCGGCTTTGAAGCGCGACCGCTCCCGCACGAGGCTCAACTCACGGCCGCTTTCTCTCCGGTGGTGGCGGATTTCGACAACGACGGCGCTGAGGACATCGTGTTGAGCCAGAATGAGTTTTCCGTGCACGGCGAGGAGTCAAGGCAGGACGCCGGGTTTGGGTTGCTGCTCGCTGGGCGCGGCGACGGGTCGTTCGAGGGCAGAGGCATCGGGGAAAGTGGATTGACGGTGTTCGGCGAGGGGCGGGGTGCAGCGGCCGCGGACTTCAATCATGACGGCCGAACCGACCTCGTCATCTGCCAAAACGGATCCAAGCCGAAACTGTTCCTGAACCAGGCCAAGCACCGCGGTTTGCCCGTCCGGCTGCAGGCCGGTGAGGGCAACCGGGACGGCGTCGGGGCGATCCTCCGGCTGGAATCAAACGGGAAACTTGGCCCGGCGCGCGTGGTACGGCTTGGTTCCGGTTTTTTGTCACAAAACGCGACCACCCAAATACTGGGGGGAGCGGAAGAGGTAACGGCGTTGCGGGTCGCTTGGCCAAGCGGCGGGAGCGAACGGTTCGAACTCACGCCGGGTCAGGCGGCGATCACCGCCGTCGAGGGACAGGGAAGGGTGGTCGTCGACTAGACGATCGCGTTGAGTTCGTCCACGGCGGAGCTCCATTCATCGCTGTATCGCTCGTGGTCATCGTTGATCTGCATCAACTCGCGATTCAACTGTTGCGCTTGGCCACCGTTGGCGTACGTCTCCGGCAACTCGAGCAGCGAGGTGATTTCCCCCTGCCGTTCCTCCAGCGCGGCAATCTTGGCCTCCAACTTGTTGATGATGCCCTGCGTTGATTTTCGCTTTTTGGAGAGCGCCTGCCGGGCCTCTGCCTCGCGGCGTTTCCGTGCCTTGGCGTCCTCGCGGCTGGTGGGGCTGCCGCCCTTGGCAGGCGTGCCGTTGGCCAGGCTGGTCTGCGTGGCGCGGGATGACTGTTGCCCGGTTTTGTCGAGGTAATAGTCGTAAGGACCGGGGTAATGCCGCAGTTGCCCCTGCTCGACATGTATAACATGCGACGCGATTTTGCGGATAAAATGCACGTCGTGGCTGATAAACACCAGCGTGCCCTTGAACTGCGACAAAGCCTCGATCACCGTGTCGATACTGCCCATGTCGAGATGGGTCGTCGGCTCGTCGAGCAGGAGAAAGTTGGGTGGGTTGAGCAGCAGCTTGGCCAACGCGAGCCGGCTCTTTTCGCCACCGCTCAGAACACCGACCTTCTTGAAAACATCGTCTTCCGAGAATAGAAAACCGCCCAGCAGCGTACGCGCTGACTCCTCGGTGACGCTTGCCCGTGAGTCGAGCATCTCCTCGAGCACCGTACGGTTCAGGTCGAGCGTCTCGGCGCGGTGTTGCGCAAAGTACCCGGGTTGGACGTTGTGCCCCAGTTCGCGTTCACCGTCGTCATGATCGAGCACGCCGGCTAGAATCTTGAGCAGCGTCGACTTGCCGGCGCCGTTCGGGCCGACCAGAACGGTTCGTTGTTGCCGCTCCACCTCGAGATCCAGTGATCGGTACACCTGAAGTTCGCCGTACGACTTGGCCAAGCCGCGCAGGGCTATCACCCGCTGCCCGCTCCGTGCCGGCTGGGGGAAGGAGAAGTTCATTTTCTTGCGCGAGACATATGGCGCCTCGATCTTCTCCATCCGCTCAATCTGTTTCAGCTTGCTTTGCGCCTGGGTTGCCTTGGTGTTCTTGGCGCGGAACCGGTCCACGAATCGCATCAAACGCTCAATTTCCTTCTGCTGGTTCTCGTAGGCCGCCATCAATTGCACCTCGTTGGCCTCGCGCTGTACCAGGAACCGCTCGTAATCCCCCGTGTACCGTGTGACACGACCGCCCTCCAACTCGACAATGTGCCCTACGATCTGGTTGAGGAACTCGCGGTCGTGCGATATCAGGAGGATTGCGCCGGGATAGTTTTGCAGGTAGCCCTGCAACCAGATGAGCGAGTGCAGGTCGAGATGGTTTGTTGGCTCGTCCAACATCAGCAAGTCTGGCTCCTGCACGAGCAGGCGAGCGAGGTGGGCCCGCATGATCCAGCCGCCGCTCAACTCCTTGGCCAAGCGATCGAAGTCACTTTCCTTGAATCCAAGCCCGCCCAGGATCTGCCGCGCTTTCGCAATTAACCCGCCGCCTCCGGCGGCTTCGAATACCTCGTAATCACCATCCGTCGGCTCACCATCATGCGCTTGGCCAAGCGCGCCCAGTCGCCGAGCCGCTGCGATAAACGCCGGCGAGAAGGAGCAGGCCAACTCAATGACGGATTCATCGCCGGTTGGTGCGTTTTCCTGCGGGAGAAAGCCCACCTTGCTCCCTCGCTCCAAGGCGATCTCCCCGCTGTCGGGCGTCATCTCGTTGAGGATGATGGAGAATAGGGTGGATTTGCCGGAGCCATTCCGGCCGACCACGCCGATGCGATCCCGGCGGTTGATTTGAAGGCTGGCATTTGCAAACAACGTGCGCCCAGCGAAGGCCTTCGAGATACTCTTGATGGACAGCATCGATTTTTCCCGGTGTGCAAGCGGCGTTACGGGAGGCAAAAAATGGTGCCAGATGAGTGATTTGAACACCCGATCAAAATGCTTATGAGTCCTCCGATACGACACTCCATAACTTGTTAATATGCAGAGTGTTAGGCGTTTAGGAATTTAGCTGATTTCGGGATGACCCCGTTATGCTCTCCCTGGCTATGTTAAAAATGGTGGCTGCGGCTGGAATTGAACCAGCGACCTCAGGCTTATGAGTCCCGCGCTCTAACCAACTGAGCTACGCAGCCAAATGGATGGGCATTTAAACACATCTGTCAACCCAGGTCGAACAATGTGAATACTGGGTTAAGGATGGGATAGGGGATCACTCAACAAGCCTTGCTCGGTAGAATTGTTTGATCGGATAATCTAGACCAGAGTGGAGCGCCGAGAAACAATGAAACTTCCGCTGATCACTTCACCGCACGACCAAACAGCGCCTTGCCGGTCGGTTTTATTGTCACCGGACTTGTCACTTCGGAGTCACGCCAAGGACCGTTCACGGTCGGGGCACCCTGCAGGTTTCCTTTAAAGGTTACCGTTAGGGTCCCGTCGGCATTCCGTGCAATGCTAAGGGTCGGCACAGCAGGACCTGCATAGGGTTGACAACTCGGTCTACCCCGCGGAGCCTCCGCCGAGTAGGCGCTCGAGTCGCGATTTACACAGCGATGACCATGATTAAATATTTGTCCCTATTCTTTTTCCCGGTGGCCATTCTTGCCGAGGCCGCGCCCGGGGTAGTTCGCGTCCAACTCGAGCAACAGCAAATTCGGGTGGAGGCCCGATTTGCCCGGGAGGCGGAGGTGGCTCTCCGCATGAGCCAAGCGCACGAAGTGGACAGGGAGGGGCATTTGCTCAAGTGCAACTGGATTTGGGCCAACGGGATTGCTGCGGCGCGGTTCCCGCGATTTGCCGAGCGCCGGGATAATGCCTTTTGCCGGTTTCAATTGATCGACAAGCCAAGCGGTCAGCCGCTTGGCCAAGCGCGATGGATCGGCAACATCGAGTTGGCGGCGCGACGAACAAATGCTTTTCCGGTCGCCCGGGGCATTAAGGGGCTGCAGTGCATTGTGGACATCGATGACGCCCTGCGGCTTGGCATCAAGCAGGCGGCCTTAAACGTAACCCTCGATCAACTGGTTGACTGGAGGGCAAAGTCGGGGACGTTCTCGCGGCAGGTCGACGGCGCGACGGTTTGTTTTCATGCGGGCTACGTCGCGCACATCGACTCACAACTCAAACGCCTCACGGAGGCCGGCGTGGTCAACTCGCTGATTATCTACAATCGCATCCCGGGGGCGCGCGACGGGAGCCCGCTAGTGCATCCTTCCAGCGACTTGGCCAAGTCGCCGTTTCGCGTCGGCGCGTTCAATCTATCAACCGAGGAAGGCGTTCGTACCTATCGGGGCGCGATCGAGTTTCTCGCGGAACGCTACTCCCGTCCCCGGGCCGAACACGGCTTGGCCAAGCGGTTCATCATCGGGAACGAAATCCAGTCGCACTGGCATTGGTACAACCTTGGCGAGATGCCCCAGCGACAGGTCGTGGAGGAATATCACAAGGCGCTGCGCCTGGCCCACTTGGCCGCGCATGGCATTCATCCCGGGATTCAACTGTACATCTCGCTGGATCATCACTGGTCGGCGCAAATGGGCAGCAATCGGCTTCACGGCATGCCGGGTCGATACTTTGTCGAGACGTTGAACGCCCTCGTCACGGCCGGCGGCAATTTCGACTGGCATGTCGCGTTCCACCCGTATCCCGAAAACCTGTTCAACCCGAGGACCTGGGAGGACAGCACCGCGACGGATTCGTTCGACACGAAGAAAATCACCTTCAAGAACATTCAACTCCTCCCGGCGTTTCTGCGGCAGGAGCAATTCCTGCACGAGGGTAAACCCCGCCGGGTGATCTTGTCCGAGCAGGGCTTTCACTCCGGGGACGGTCCCAGCGGCGAGCAAGAGCAGGCGGCGGCCTACGCCTACGCGTACAACCGGGTGCGGCACATCGACGGCATCGACGCCTTCATCCTGCATAGGCATGTCGATCATCCGGGGGAGGGAGGCCTGCGCCTCGGCTTGAAGAGCCAGCGGGGTGGCGGTGAACGCGCCATTTATGACGTGTTCCGCCGTGCCGACACCGACGGGTGGCCGGAGGCGTTCCGATTTGCTCTGCCGATTATCGGCGTGGAGAACTGGGCCGAGACGCTTCCCACCGGTCAGTCCCCGGCGGAGCGACCCCGCGCGCGCAATTGACACAATGCAATTCTGCCGTACAGTTCGCGGCCCTTTATGAGAGAGGATTTGCATATTGCGATCGTTGGCGCCACCGGGGCGGTGGGAGTTGAGATGCTGAAGACGCTGGAGAAGCGAAACTTCCCCGCGGCAAAGATCACGCCGCTTGCCTCGGCGCGATCCGCCGGCAAGACGCTTCCGTTCCGGGGGAAGGATCTCACCGTGCAGGAGTTGACGCCGGAGTCGTTCGAAGGCGTGGATATCGCGCTTTTCAGCGCCGGGGGCGGAACCTCATCAGAGTTCGCCCCGGCGGCAGTGGAGGCCGGCGCGGTGGTGGTCGATAATTCCAGCGCGTTCCGGATGGATGACTCGGTGCCGTTGGTGGTGCCGGAGATCAACGCCGCCGCTGTCGCCGAAAACAGCGGCATCATCGCTAATCCGAACTGCTCGACAATTGTCACGGTCATGGCGCTGTATCCTTTGCACCGGGCGTTTGGCGTGAAGCGGATTTTCGCCTCCACGTACCAGGCTGTATCCGGGTCAGGCGCGATGGGCATCGTGGAACTGGAGCGCCAGGTTGGGGAAATCGCCGCCGGCCAGTCGCCAACCCGTGATGTGTACCCGCACCAGATCGCCTTCAATGTGCTCCCACATGTCGACGTGTTTCTGGACGACGGTTACACGAAGGAGGAAATGAAGATGGTGCACGAGTCGCGTAAAATAATGGGTCTGCCGGAATTCAGGGCAAGCGTGACGTGCGTACGCGTGCCGGTTTATCGCGCCCACTCGGTGGCCGTTAGTGCGGAGTTCGAAAGAACGGTCTCGGTGGAGGCGGCTCGCGAGGCGATCATCGCCGCGCCGGGGATCGACTTGAACGACGAGGTCGCCAACAACGGCTACCCGCTACCGCTGGAACTGGCCGGGCGCGACAACTGCCAGGTGGGGCGCATTCGCAAGGATTGCGCCTTCGACAACGGCTTGAGCTTCTGGGTGGCCGGCGATCAATTGTTGAAGGGTGCTGCGCTCAACGCCGTGCAGATCGCCGAGGAAGTGGCCAAGCTTTAATCTCCGAAACAGAAGCCGTTTTGCTCGAGCATCTTGAGCGCCTTCAGGTTCACCGAGTCGCGAAACCAACGGCGTATCTCGTACGATAACAGCTCATCGATGCCATCAATTGTCTGGAGAGACTCTGGTTTGGCACCTCGTAGTGCGTCGATGCCGCCAAACTCCGTGACCAAGCGCTTGGCCAAGCGCTCATCCACTCCCGGCAGGTTGAACCCGTACAGCACAGCGCTTGGCTCGGCTGATTTGCTGGCCTCCAATTGACCGTCGATCTCGGCTAACCGTCCGGCGGCGACGCCTTCAAGGCGCTCCCAATCGCCCGGGCCAAGCTCGTACAATTCGCCCGGATGCAGCACCAGTCGAAGCCCGGCAAGTTGCGCTGCCTCCGCTTGGCCAAGGGCTGGGATATCGACGCCCTCCGGTGAAGACCATCGCACAAGCCGCTCGGCGACCTTGGGTGGGCAGTCCAGATTCGGGCAACTGTCGTCGATAAGCACCGAACTGCAGTCGGGGCATTTCGGCCCGCTTGGCCCCTTGAAAAACCGGGCGACTGTTTGAAGCAGGGAGGCCACGCAGCGGTTAATCGTGGTCGTGCTCATCGAGCCCGTCTTCCGGCTCGCTGTACTTGATCTTGGCGGTCTTTTTCAACTCATCGACCAGTTCCTGCAGTCTGGCATCATGCCGTTGCGCGGTGAGTTCAGACTCGATCTCTGTGCGCACCGAGTCGAACGGCTTCGGCTCTCCCGACTTGCGACCGGTGACCTTGGCCAGATGAAAGCCGTGCGGCGAGGAAAACACCGGGCTGACCTCGCCCTCCTTCATCGAGAATGCCACCACTTCAAACTCATCCATCAACTCCCCGCGCTTGAAGAAACCAAGGTCAATCTCCTCCGCCGGCTTGTCAGAATGCTCCCTGGCCAACTCGGTGAAATCCTCTCCGTCGACGAGCCGAAGTCGCACCTCGCAAAGCGCCTTGAAAATGGTTTCCCGCTCCTCGGTCTTGCGAACCGACTTGAAAATGTGCGAGGCGCGCACCTCGTCCTCGTCGCTGAACTGCTCGAGGTTTTCGTCGTAGAAGGCGCGGCAATCGGCCTCGGTCGGGGTCGGGAGCAATTCGCAGGTGGTGGCGCGCAATGACTCGACCTGCAGGTTCACGCTGAGGTCGCGCCGGATCAACTCGTCCTGCTCCGGCGACAGTCCCATGGCCGCGTAAAACTGGTCGCTACCACCGTGTTCCTCCTTCAGTTTGTCAAATGCCCGCGTGACCTCTGCCGCCCCCGGTTCCGGAATCGTCCGCTGCGCCTCCTGCGTCAGCAACGCACGGAAGGTAATGTTTTCGCGTGCGTAACCGCGAAACTCGTCGTCGCGCTCGCAGCAGGAGATCGAGCCGAGGCTCTCGTAATGCGCCTTGATCGCGGAGAATTCCTGCTCGATGACGGTGTCGTCAATCGTCTGGCCGTTGACCACCAATGGCATGCCGCATCTTCCGCCGCAGCACCCCGTTTGGCAATGGTGATTTCGCCGCCAAGAGGCAAATGAACTTGACCCGACTCGGCTTTTTCGTGATTGAATGGCCGCCTTGTTAGGCCAAGCGCCACGTAGAATGAACACTGACGACCCCTCTCAATTTAACCGCCGAGATTTTCTCAATAGTTCAGCCTCCGGCTTGGCCATGGCCATGGCGGGCGGCGCGGTGCTGGAACTGACCCCCAGCGCGCTTGGCCAAGCGGAAGAGGCACCGAAGAACGACAGCACGCCGCCGGTCAACGTCGGCATGATCGGCTGCGGAGTCTGGGGCAGGGAACTGCTCAAGACGCTGGCCACAATCCCGAGCGCGCCAGTGGTGGCGGTCAGCGATACCTATCCGGCCTATCTACGGCGTGGCCTTCGCGGCGCGCCCAAGGCAAAGGGTTACCCGTCGCACGCCGAGTTGCTCGAGGACGAAAACGTGCAGGCGGTCGTCATCGCCACGCCGACGCATCAACACCGCGAGATCGTGCAGGCTGCGCTCGATGCCGGGAAACACGTCTACTGCGAGGCGCCGATGGCCCACACGATCGACGACGCCCGTGCGATCGCCAACGCGGCGGAGAAGACTCCCCGGCTCAATTTTCAAGTCGGCCTGCAGACACGCTCCGATCCGCAGCGGCATTTCCTGATCGATTTTGTCCGTACCGGCGCGATGGGCAGGAACGCCTTGGCCAAGGGCCAATGGCACAAGAAGACAAGCTGGCGGCGCGTCTCCCCGAATGCCGCCCGGCAAAAGGAACTTAACTGGCGGCTCGAGCGCGATGTGTCGCTTGGCCTCATCGGCGAGATCGGCGTACACCAAATCGATGCGCTTGGCTGGTTCATGAACGAGCGTCCAGTCGCGGTCAACGGCTTCGGCTCGATCATCCAGTGGGACGACGGCCGCAACGTGCCGGACACAATCCAGACGGTGTTCGATCACCCAAGCGGGGCGCGGACGATGTACGACTGCACCTTGGCCAACTCGTTCGACGGCAGCTACGACCTGATCCACGGCAGCTATGCGGCGTTGATGATGCGCGGCGCCCGGGCGTGGATGTTCAAGGAGGCCGACTCGCCACTGCTCGGCTGGGAGGTGTACGCGAAGAAAAACAGCTTCTTCGGCGAGACAGGAATCGCACTTGTCGCCAACGCGACCAAACTGACGAATCACGACGACGACCCGAACAAGGACCCGGAGGGCACGAAACCAAGCCGCTTCCACGCGCTGGAGGGGTTCGCGAAAAACTGCCACAAACACCAGGTAGCCGTGGAGGATTTCGAGGCGCTGTTCGGCGATGATGACCCGGAGGCTCTTGCGGAGCACCTTGCCGAGACCAACAAGAACAAGCTGCCATACGCGACGCACCAGGACGGCTTCGAGTCGGTCGTCATCGCGGCCAAGGCGAACGAGGCCATCCTCACCGGGAAACGAATCGAATGGAGTGAGAGCGAATACAGTCTTTGAGAGAAATCATGATGCAAACGATCATCCAGTTCGGCCGCGCCCTGACCGCGACGGCCATCATCGCGGCCGCCGCACCGGCTCGGGCCGACACCGTCACCTACTCGGCCAAAACCGGTAGCCAGTTGAAGATCAACGGCACATCCTCCGTTCACGACTGGGAGGTCAAGACCCGGCTCATCGGCGGGAAGATGACTTGGGACACCTCCTTTCCGCTCGACCCCTCCCGGGCCGAGTTGCCCAAGCTGACCGCAGTGCCCACTGTTAGCGTGATCGTGCCGGTGCGTAACATTGAGAGCGGCAAGCAGCGGATGAACGAAGTCATGCACGGCGCGTTGAATGCCCAAAAACACAAGTACGCCCGGTACAAGCTCAAGGAGATCAAGTTGGCGGAGAAAAAGCGCAACGCCGGCGATCCGATCCTGTTCGACACCAAGGGCACCTTGAGCGTCAACGGCAAAACNGCCCCGGTGACGATGCAGGTTCGCATCGCCAAGGCTGAGGGAGACAAACTCAAAGTCAGCGGTAAAGTGTCGCTCAAGATGTCCCAATTCGGCGTAGTGCCTCCGGCCCCGAAAATTGCGCTGGGCCTGATCAAGACCGGCGACGAGGTGACCGTCGAGTTCGACTGGTTCGTCGCCCCCAAGGAATAGGCAGNAAACAGGTGGGCCNTGCATCAAGCCGCATGTCCCTGCTTGAATCTTGCGGCCTGAACCTNGACCCTNGGCTTTCGCGCACATCGCGTGGGGATNCAAATGGGGAACGAGGACAACAGCCCGAAGGTCGCCCGGCAGGCGTTGGTGGTGTNCTTGACGCTGCTGGTGTTCGGCGGGGGCATCTGGATTGCCAAGGAGCAAATGGGGCAGCGCATCCGCGAACAGGTACTGGCCCGGCATGCCCAGGAGTTGTACGCAATCTCGCTGGTCCACCAGATCACGATGGCGGAGTCGGGCGAGTTTTTATTCCTCGATGACATTGCCAGTCAGTTAACCGTCTACGGGGCAATCGCCGAATTGAGCGGCGCGCTGGGTTTAAGGCTGCACACGCCGGATGGCGAATTCCTTGTTGCCTACCCGGAAAACATCTCGGACGGCCAGCTTGGCGCCGATGAACTCGAACAGGCCAAGTTGCTTGTCGCATCGGGCGGGATGAACGAGGCAGCCGAAGCGAAAGATGTTTTTTGGGAACCACTGCTTGAAGGGGACACCGCTGACACGCCGTTGGCCGTCCGCGAGGTCGTGTTGCCGGTGCACGTGGCGGACGAGGAGGTTCTGCTCGGCGTAGTGCAGTTTCTCTTCGACGGCTCCGACGCGCTGGCCGACATCGCGGAATTGGATGCCGGCCTGTTCCGGCAAGGCCTCTTCATTTTCGCCGTGGGCGGCGGCGTGATCACATTGCTGCTGGCGCTTTCGTTTATCCGGCTCAACCGCATTCACCGCTCACTTGTCAGGCGCACGTTCGCCCTTAAGCGTGCCAACCAGGAATTGGCGCTCTCGAACCGGACCAGCGCGGTGGGTGGTGTGGCGTCGCACCTGATCCACGGACTGCGCAATCCGCTCGCCGGGTTGCGGGCGTTTCTCGACGAAGACCCGGCGTCAACCGACGACTTGCCAGCAGCCAAGGCGGCGGCCAAGCGGATGGAGGGGATGATCGACAACATCGTCCGCACTCTCGGGGAGAATGCCAGCGGCGCCACTTATGCGTTGAGCGTCGAGGAGATGCTCGAGATTTTCAGGTCGCGAATTGAACCGGCTGCCGTCGAGCAGGGCGTGAGACTCGAAGTCAACGGGGCAGGGGGCAGAGAGTTGGATAATCGGGAGGGGAATCTGGTTTTGTTGATACTTGAGAACCTCGCGCAAAACGCGATCGAGGCCACGGGCCGCGGAGGGCAGGTCGGCGTACGGGGTACGGGAGCGGACGGCGTAACCGCATTTGAGGTGAGCGACGACGGCCAAGGCCTGCCGGAGGCGGTGCGGGAGTCGCTGTTTCAGCCCGGAACCACCTCGAAGGAGCAGGGGAGCGGGCTTGGCCTGGCGATCAGCGGGCAGTTGGCCGGGGCGGTGGATGCCGACTTGGCCTTGGTCAAGTCAGACGAAAACGGAACCACGTTTCGCCTCACCTTGGCCAAGCGCGAAGGTTAGCGTACTGCGTCGAAGACCTTGGCCAAGCGCTTGAGGGTTGCGTTCATTTGGCCAAGCGGGATCATGTTGGTGCCGTCGCTGGGGGACTTTGTCGGCTCTGGGTGAGTCTCGATGAACAGCCCGTTGGCCCCCGCCGCGAGCGCCGCCTTGGCCAGTACCGGCGCAAACTCGCCCTGACCCGACGACCGATCACCACCGCCTCCGGGCAATTGTACCGAGTGGGTGGCATCGAACACGACCGGATAGCCAAACGACTGCATGATCGGGATGGAGCGCATATCCGCGACCAGATTGTTGTAGCCGAAGCTGGAGCCCCGCTCGGTGAGGATGATTTTTTTGTTTCCACAATCGGCCGCCTTTGCGGCGACCTGTTGCATCTCGTTTGGCGAGAGGAATTGGCCCTTCTTGAGATTTACGATCTTGCCGGTGCCCGCGGCGGCGGTGACGAGGTCGGTTTGGCGGCAGAGGAAGGCCGGAACCTGCAACACGTCTACCACCCCCGCTGCCTGCTCCGCCTGTTGCTCTGTGTGAACATCAGTGACAACGGGCACGCCGACTTTGTCCCGCACCGACGCCAGGATGCCAAGCCCGGCATCAAGGCCCGGGCCGCGCCTGGCTTTGGCGGAGGTGCGGTTGGCCTTGTCGAAGCTCGCCTTGAACACGTAGGGGATGCCAAGCGCGGCGCAACTGCGCTTGAGCGACCGGGCAATCTTCAGGCAAAGCGCCTCTGACTCGATGACGCACGGCCCGGAGAACAGGAAAAGTCGTCCCGATTTGTTCAGCGATTTCCAGAGGGCGGCGGAGGTCATGTTTGGGGTGGGGCCGCTTGGCCAAGCGGGCGCTTCGGCTAGGGTAACGAGCGGGTGGGCGGTGTCGAGTGAATAGTCAGCGCAGTTGCAGCGTGAGCCGCCCGGTTCGTCGCCGGAGGAACAGGCCGCTGCGTCGCACCTGCAACACGTCCAGCTTGGCCTTGGCTTCATCGTCGCGCCCATGGAGCTGCCTTGCGGCGGTGACAATGTCGTTAACCGCTCGCCCATCCACCGCGAGCACCACGACGCCCGGCGTGAGCCCGGCCTCATCCGCTGGGGAGTCATCATCCACCCGGGATACGACCAGCCCATCAGTCGAATTATGGCCAAGCGCCCGGGCCACCTCCGGTGTCAGTTCCTCGAGCGTGGCGCCGGTTTTATCGCGAATCAACCCGGCGTTGAAATAGGCGCTCTCCGGAATCAACTTCACGCGGCAGTCGACAAGTTCCCCCTCGCGCCTGACCTGCAGCGAGACGGTTCGGTCACGTCCGAGGTTCAGGAGTCGGTTGGCGAACTCGATAAAGTTCCGGGGCGTATGCCGGTTGATCGATTCGATCCGGTCACCGGCGAGCAAGCCGGCTCGGGCGGCCGGACTGTCCGGCTCCACGGATGTCACCGTCAATGGCCGGCTGCCGGGGCGGATGGCTGCGCCAAACCAGTTTCCCTCCAGGAATTCCGGCGTGAAGATGCGCGCGAGCGACTCGTTCACCCGCTTGATCGGGATGGCAAACCCAATTCCTTGTCCCTCCTTCAGCACCGCGACGTTGATGCCGATGATCTCCCCGTCGAGGTTGATCAACGGGCCGCCGCTGTTGCCTGGGTTGATTGAGGCGTCGGTCTGGAGCCAGTCGGGGATGTCCAGCTTGTTGCCGCCAGTCTTGGCGCGACGGCTTTTCGAGCTGAGGATGCCGCGGCTGACCGAGCCGCCCAGTCCGAACGGATTCCCCAAAGCCAGCACGGTTTCACCCAGCAACAGGTCGTCGTTGCCGGCAAAAGTGGCCGCAGTGAATGTTTCACCCTCCTCCTCCGGGATGATTTTCAGTAGGGCAACATCCGTGGCAAGGCTTCCGGCGACGGCTTCCGCACGGTACACCTTGGCCTCGCCGGAGCCGTCACTGATCTTGACCCAGATTTCGTCCGCGTCCTTGACAACGTGGACGTTGGTCAGCACGTAGCCGGACGAATCGACCACGACCCCCGACCCGGCGCTCTCCTGCGGCGGCAGCTCCTGCGCATACGGCGCCCAGTTGTCACGCCACCAGTCGTAATAGTAGCGCACCCGCTGCACCCGCGTCTTGGTGGCAATGTTGACCACGCTTGGCATGACCCGGCCGAGCGCCTCGACCACCGTGTCGCGCCGTGGCGAATCGTCCGCTTGGCCAAGCGCTGTGAGGTATAGGGCCAAGCCGATGGCAGTAGCCCCGATTTTACTGTTCCTTCNCTGTATCGGCATAAAAATCAACTTCGACAAACCTCCCGGCAAGATGTTCATCCTGCGCTGGCGAAATCTCCGGGAGAACTTATCCACAATTTGAGCAATAGGCTTGACGGTTGCGCCGGTTTTGCTTGGAATCCCGGCCATGACTTTTCGTCTGCTTTTGCTGTGTGTGGCTTCTTCAATGGCTGCCGTTTCTGTCGGTTGTATCAGTACGCCCCAGGGGAAACAATTCGGCGTGCCCGGCATCCGGGACACCGTGACCAGTCGTTACGAGCGCCCGATCGATCAGGTGCTCAATTCCGCCCGGGAAGTCCTCTCGCGCACTGGAACCTTAACCGGCGACGACGTGGTGAACAACGCCGTTTCGGCCAAGATCGATAACCGCAGCGTGTGGGTGACCGTAGCCGAGGTGGAGCCGCTTGTGACCGAGGTCAAGGTGCGTGTCCGTTCCTCCCGGGGAACCGGCGACCTCGCCATGGCCGCGGAGATCGACAAGCAGATCGCGCTTGGCCTGATCGTCACGCCTTAATCAGCTTTTCAGGCCGATATCCTCCTCGTAACTGCCGAGCTGCAGCTTGGTGGTCTTCCGGTTTGCGCCCCGCAACTCGATGTTGAGGTATGAAATCCGCTGTTGCGCCCGCGCCGCCGGAGCCGCCTTCGGATCCAAAGCAATGACCCGCTCCAGAGTGGCGCGTACCGTCTCGTGCGACTCGCCGCTCTTGACCTGAATATCTGCGATCTTGTTCAGCCAAGCCGTCTTTTGGTGGATCGTCGTCCCGGGTAGGGCCAACAGGTGGTCATACTGCTCGGCGGCTTTCGGCGGCTGGTTCGCGTGATCGAGATACAGCGCCGCCAACTCTTCGCGGTTGCTGACGGAGTCGGGATGCAACGCGACACGCCGCAGGCAGGCCGCCAGCGCCTTCTCGCCGGCCTGCTGCTGGTTCGACTCGATGGCCTTGGGCAATTCCAGCGGGCTGGTGAAGTCATCCTTCGCCGCCGACTCCTCGACCAATTTCTGGTACGACTCGTTAAAGTCGACGACTGCGGCTGCGGTTTCCTCCGACGAATCGAGGCTCGCGAGTCGCTGCGCGGCGAATTGCGCTGCCTGCGATTCCGGCAACGCCTCCCGGATTTGGCGTAACGTCCGCCGGGCCGCGTCCGGGTCACCGGCGACCGCCAACTGCCAATCCGCCATCTTGTTCAGCGCCACGGGGAGCCGGTAGCTCAGCTGTTCCTCACCCTCAATGGCCTCCTGCACGGTCTCTGTCGCCGCCTCCAAGTCGCCGAGGTTCTCGGCCTGAATGGATGCCTTGAGCATCAAGCCGTCAAAATTGCCGGGATGTTTTGTCAACTCCTCGTCAACAGCCTCGACTGCTTCCACGTATTGACCCCGGTTACGCCGTGCATTGGCGACGCCATATTCCGGCTTGTTGTATGATATGCGGGAATCCCCCGTCAGCGCGTTGGTGATCGGTGATGCCATCCATTCGCTTATTTTGGGAGCCCACCACAACGCCATAAAAACCGAGCCGGGCAGCAGCAGGAAAATGAACACAACAAGCAACAAACCACGGTCATTCACCATGGTCGTGGAGTAGATCATGAAGACAACCATCGCCAAGGTGACCGCCCATTTCACGATGACCTTGACGGGGTCGTTGTCCGGGTTTTTTAACTGTTTGCGAATAATATAAACCACCACCGCAGCCAACACCCCGTACACGAGGATCGCCCAGTAAACACGCCCCATCGTGGATTGCAGCAACAGGCTCATTTCAGGTGAAAGTGAAGGCGGCTCCGCACCCGGGTCTTGGTGTCGCGCATCTCCATCTCGTCCACCTGCCAGCGGCCATCCTTTTTGGTTAGGCCCTTCACGGAGAACCGCTTCACCGGCTTGGCTTCGTCGGTGTAAATGTCAGCGAGCAGGATGCCGCCAGTTTTCTGGTCTACCCAAGAGACCACCCGGTGGTAGCCGCCCTTGGCCGGGTTGGGGTTTCGGCTCTCAAGCACGTGGCATAAGCGGCTCTTTCGCCGTTGGGTTTTGAGGACGGATTGGCTTGGCCAGTGAAGGAAATCCATCCCAAGATCGGCGATCGTAAATGAGGAATCAGCCAAGCCGGAGTAGATTTTAGCACCCTCGGCAGGGTGGCCGTTGTGTTCGTACCGGTTCGCTTGGCCAAGCGCGTAATGCACACGCCATTGATCATCAACCGCGCCTTCCCGCTTGGCCAAGCAGGTGAGCGACCATTGTGCTTTGTCCGTCTTGTCAATACGGATAACAACCCGAGTCTTGTTCCGTTTCCGCTCGCGCTCAATGACCTCCATGGTGGCGGGGGTCTCGGCGCTTTTCTCCGGAAGCAGTTCTCGGATCGCACTTGCCAATTGACGGCCATCCGGCAGTGGCTCCGCTGCTGACAACCGCCCGAAGCCAAGCAGGACGACCACCGTGACCATCCGGACAACGCGGCAAGCTGGATTAACCTTGTTCATGAGCACTCACTCCCTTGAGGAATCACCGAACGTGATTATTCTCTGTTAGAAATATATTCACTTGGCGTACTCCACAAACCGGTTTTCCCGGACCATCGTCACGCGAATATGGCCCGGGTACTGCAGTTCGTCCTCGATCTTGCGCGCCACCTTGCGGGCGAGGTCGTAGCTTTCCTCGTCGCTGATCTTTTTCGGATTCACGATGATGCGCAGCTCGCGACCGGCCTGCACCGCGTAACACTTTTCCACCCCGTCAAATGATGCCCCGATCCGCTCCAGGTTCTTGAATCGCTGCAAATACGAGGTCATCGTCTCCGAACGCGCCCCGGGGCGGGAGGCGCTGATGGCATCGGCGGCGCTGACAAGAATCCCCCAGATGAAGTCGTACGGCACCTCGCCATGGTGCGACGCGACCCCGTTGACAACATCGTCCGGTTCCTTGTTGCGCTTCAGGAAATCCGCCCCGACAATGGCGTGCGGCCCCTCAACCTCTTCCGACATCGCCTTGCCGATATCGTGCAGCAGCCCGATCCGCTTGGCCTTGGCGATGTCCAGCCCCATTTCGCCCGCCAACAATCCCATCAGGTGAGCAACTTCGACGGAGTGAGCCAGGACATTCTGCGAATAGCTGCTCCGGAATCGGAGTTTGCCCAGCACGGAGAGCACCTCCTGGCTGAGCGTTCGGACGCCGGCCCGTTGAGCTGCCTCTTCGCCGACGTTGGCGAGGTTGTAATTGTTCTCCTCCGTGACTTTGTTCACGATCTCCTCGATTCGCGTGGGATGAATCCGGCCGTCCTTGACGAGGCGAGCCATCGATTCCCGGGCGATCTCGCGCTTGATGGGGTCGAAGCCGGAAAGCACGACGGTGTTCGGGGTGTCGTCGATCAGCACCGTCACGCCGGTGGCCGACTCAAAGGCGCGGACGTTGCGCCCCTCCCGGCCGATGATGCGCCCCTTGATTTCCTCGTCGCCGTTCAGCGTGATCGTGGCGGTGGTGGCCTCGTAGGTGTGTTCGCCGGCGTACCGCTGGATCGCCAGCCCGATGATCCGCCGCGCCTTTTCCTCCGCATGATCCTTCGCGCCGTCGACGATGGCCCGGGAGATTTGGCCCGCCTCCATCTTGGTCTCGTCGCCGATGATTTCAAAAAGCCGATCCCTGGCTTCTTCCGTTCCCAGACCGGCGAGTTCCCCCAGCGCCTGTTTGTGCTTCTCGATCAACTGCGCCGCTGTTTCCTGTTTTTCACCGAGGTCGGATTCAAGCTGATTGAGCGCGTCCTGTTTTTGGTTCAGTTGCTTCTCATTCTCGAGCAGAGACTGGAGTTGACGATCAAGTAGCGACTCCCGTTCCTCAAGGCGTTTTTCTCGCTGGCGAATCTCCTCGCTCTCTGCGCCGATTGCGTTCTCGATCTCCCCCCGCAACCGGTTGGTTTCCTCGCGGGTCAGCATTCGAGCGCTGCGGGTCAGCACCTCGGCCTCGCGCCGGGAGTGTTCCTTGAGGGAGGACTCGGTGTTATGCAGCGCGTTACGGATCTGCCGCTTTTGGTCTTTCCGAATCCAGACCAGCGCAACGATCACGACCACGGCCAAAAGGCCCAACAACCAAGGCTCTGCTGCTGCCAGGAATTGCATTGATTCTTTAAGCGGGCGGGGGAACCAGCCAACCGCTGGGTGTGGCGATCATGTCCATTTTGACATCGTGCCTCTCCACCGGCACGTCACGACGCACTTGCTCATCGAGGCAGACACCGCATTTCGCGGCGGGGATACCGGCCAGGAGTCGGTCGAAAAAACCTCCCCCACGGCCTAGTCTGCCCCCAAGGCGGTCGAAGGCTACCCCGCCAACAATGGCCAAGTCGAGTTGCATCGTATCCATTATCGGGTTGTCTTCCGGAGGCTCAAGTATGCCGAATTTGCCCGGCACAAGGTCGCTCAAGTGGCTCAACGCGCAAGCCTCATACGCTTCTTTTTTGGCTGAATAACGGGGGAGGGCGATTTTTTTGCCAGTTTCCAACCCGTTGATCAGCAATTGGTTAAGATCCAATTCTCCCGGGGTCGCCATGTACAGCATCGCTTGGCCTGCCTCCCGCCAAGCGGCCGACTCGAGGATCAGGCGACAGACGGCTTCTGAAGCCGCCATCGCTTGGCCAAGGCTCAAGCCGCCCGAGGTCAAGCGCAGTTCCTCCCGGGCCAAGCGCTTGGCCAAGCGCGCCTCACTGTTTGTCCCCGGTTCGTTCATCGTTCAACTTCGCGAAATGCTCCCGCCAATAATCGACCCGAGCCTTGATCTTCTTTTCCACGCCTTGCTCGGTTGGTTCGTAAAACCGGCGCTTGGCGCCGAGGTAATCCTGCGCGACGAAATGCCCCGGGAAGTCGTGTGCGTATTCGTAGCCCTTGCCGTGCCCCAATTTCTTTGCACCGGCGTAATGCGAATCCTTCAGGTGGCTTGGTACCGGGATGGTCTTGCCGGAGCGGACATCCGCCAGCGCGGCGTCGATCGCCTTGATGACGCTGTTGCTCTTGTTCGCGCCGGCGATGTAAATGGCCGCCTCAGCGATCGGAATGCGCGCCTCGGGCCAGCCGATGAATTCGGCGGCCTGGAATGCGGCGTTGGCCAGCACCAACGCCATCGGGTCGGCCAAGCCGACGTCCTCGGCGGCGTGAATGACGATGCGGCGGGCGATGAAGCGCGGATCCTCCCCGGCATGGATCATCTTCGCCAGCCAATACAGCGTCGCATCGACGTCGCTGCCACGCATCGACTTGATGAAAGCGGAGATCGTGTCGTAATGCGCATCCTCGTCGCCGTCGTACACCACCGCCTTTTTCTGGATACACTCCTCGGCCACCTGCAGGGTGATGCGGATCACGCCGTCGGCATTGGGCGGGGTCGTCAACGCGGCGATTTCGATCGAGTTCAGCGCCTTGCGCGCATCGCCGTCGGACACTCTCGCCANGTGCTCCAGCGCCCCGGGCNCGGCCTCGCATTTCAAGTGNCCCAANCCNNGNTCCTCGTCGCCTAGGGCGCNCTCAATCAAGCCGGCGATCGCCTCCTGCGAGATCGGCTCCAACTCAAAAATCTGTGACCTCGATACCAGCGGCGAGTTCACGAAGAAAAATGGGTTGTGAGTGGTCGCGCCGATCAGGCGCACNGTGCCATTCTCGACNTCCGGCAGAAGGGTGTCCTGCTGCGACTTGTTGAACCGGTGTATCTCGTCGATGAACAGNAGCGTGGTCGCCCCGGAGTTGGCCAAGCGGTTNGCCGCGCTTGCCAGCACGCGGCGCATGTCCGCGACATTCGACTCCACACCGCTCAGTCGCTCGAAACGGCTCTTGGTCTGCTGGGCGATAATCTGCGCCAGGCTCGTCTTGCCGGTGCCGGGCGGGCCGAAGAAGATCAGCGACTGGATGCGGTCGGCCTCGATGGCGCGGCGCAGCAGCTTGCCCGGTGCGAGAATGTGTTCCTGGCCGACATACTCATCCAGCGTGCGCGGCCGCATCCGCGCGGCCAGGGGCTGATACGCTTCGGTTTGCGGCGATCCGCCGTCTGGGCCTTCTCCCGGCCCCGGCTTGGCTTGGTCTTGTGAAAACAGGTCGCCACTCACGTCAGGGCAGGGTAGCAACCGGCGGAGCCGCCCCCAAAGAAAAAACCCGCGACCCGAAGGCCGCGGATTTTATGAACCCCCGCCGTTGCCGTGTTGAACGAATCCGATGAACGGAAGGTACAAGTGGATCCGGCTCGTCGTAGATCGCGACTTCCAGCAAAGGCCTGTCGGTCACAACCCGAGTGCTGGTTCCTTAACCATTAGAACTAAGGTCCAGGGACAGTTGCAAAACCACGCGCAACAGCAGGGAAATCCAACCGATGCAACAGGCCGCAAGCTACGCCGCAACGGGCCGCCGGGCAAGCGAAATCGAACCGGGATGCGCTTGGCCAAGCGCTGGCACGCGCACCCGAAAGGTTGACAGCGTCGGCTGGCGAAAGAAGAATCCACTGCAGCGATGGAAACCTTGGGCATAGACGCCGCCGGCATGATAATGTGGGACGCGGCCAACACCCGCTTGGCCGAGGCAGCGCACCAGTTGGCCCAGGCCGAGCCAGTAATCGAACCGCCCGTCGACGCGCTGACCGCCGGCAACGAGTCGGAAATCGCCACCCTCCTGATCCAAGCCGCAAGCGACCTCCAGCAATACTCCCTAAACATCTTGGCGTGACAAACGGCCTGGCCGCGAGCAGGGCAGGGGCGGCGTTCCTTTCAAAAAGTTCGCAATTTTCTTTTCTTTTGAGCATTGTCCCGCGCGCGGCGGGGTGGGGCGGCGATCCACAACCGGCCGCGCACTGGAGTGTACATGGACATCGAGCGAATTCGTAATTTCAGCATTATTGCGCACATCGACCACGGGAAGACGACGCTTTCTGACCGGTTGCTGCACCGGACCGGCACCATCACCGACCGGGAGATGGAGAATCAACTGCTCGACTCGATGGATCTCGAGAAGGAACGCGGCATCACCATCAAGGCGCACCCGGTCACGATGTACTACACGGCGGCTGACGGGGTGGAGTATGAGTTGAATCTGATCGACACGCCGGGGCACGTCGATTTTTCGTACGAGGTGTCGCGGAGCCTGAGCGCCTGTGAGGGGGCACTGTTGATCGTGGACGCGGCGCAGGGTGTCGAGGCGCAGACGGTGGCCAACGTCAACCTGGCGCATAACCAGAAGTTGGCCATCATCCCGGTGATCAACAAGATCGACCTGCCGCACGCCGATGTCGACGGGGTGAAACGGCAGCTCGAGGAGATTCTTGCCATCCCGGCGGATGAGGCCGTGCTGGCCAGCGCCAAGGAAAACATCGGGACTGAGGATGTGCTGGAGGCGATCGTGCGGCATGTTCCGCCCCCCAAGAAAACGGATGCCCCGTCGCTGCAGGCGCTTGTGTTTGATTCCTATTTCGACTCGTACCGCGGCGTGGTGGCGATGATCCGCGTGTTCAACGGCAATATCCGCGCCGGGATGACCGTCAAGATGCTGCACTCCAACAAGACCGTCGAGGTGAAGGAGGTCGGCAGCTTCAACCCCAAGCCGTACAAGCGCGACGCATTGGTGGCGGGCGAGACTGGCTACCTCAGCTCGAACATCAAGTCTCCCACCGACGTGAAGATCGGCGACACGCTGACCGAGCCTCGAAACCCGTCAGGCTCACTGCCGGGCTTCAAGGAGTTGAAGCCGATGGTGTTCAGCGGCATCTACCCGATCAACCCGGCGGACTACGAGCACCTGAAGGCCAACTTGGCCAAGCTGCAACTCAACGACTCGGCGTTCTTTTACCAGGCGGAAAGCTCGGTCGCGCTTGGCTTTGGCTTCCGTTGCGGGTTTCTTGGGTTACTGCACCTTGAGATCATCCAGGAGCGGTTGCGGCGCGAGTTCAACATGGACATCATCGCCACCTATCCGAGCGTGGTTTACAAGGTGGTCACCGTCCGGGGCGAGGAGACGGACATCGACAACCCGGTCTACCTGCCGGAACCAAACTTCATTGCCACCATCTCCGAGCCGATGGTGAAGGCGTACCTCATGTGCCCGAACGAGTACATCGGCGACATGATGAACCTGACCGGGGAAAAGCGGGGCATCATTCAGGAAACCGAGACGCTGGACTCCGGCCGGGTCATCCTGATCGGGCGCATTCCGCTCAACGAAATACTGATCGACTTCCACGACCGGATCAAGAGCATCACCCGGGGTTACGGCTCGCTGGATTACGAGCACGACGGTTACGAGCCGGCCAAGATGGTCAAGCTCGACATGCTGGTGAACGGCGACCCGGTGGATGCCTTCTCGCTGATCACGCACCGCGACAAGGCTGAGCAGCGGGGCAGGGCGCTGGCGGCCAAGCTCAAGGAGGTCATCCCGCCCCAGCAATACAAGGTGGCCATCCAGGCGGCCGTCGGCGGCAAGGTGATCGCGCGCGAAACCGTCAGCGCGCTCCGCAAGGATGTCACCGCGAAATGTTACGGTGGAGACGTCACCCGCAAACGGAAGCTTCTCGAGAAACAAAAGGAGGGGAAAAAGCGGATGAAATCCATCGGCTCCGTAAACATACCGCAGCAGGCATTCATCGAGGTTTTGAAGGCGTAAGATGTATTTTGTACGTTGGCTATTGTTCAGGCGGTTCCGGATGGCGGCAGAGCTACGCCATCAGGCAGCCAAGCTGCTGAATCACCAGAAGGATCTTTTATCGTCCGAGGCGGTTGCCGAACTCCAGGGCGCCATTGCCGACCTCCGGGCAATCATGCGTTCCGGATACGACCGAGCCAAGCTGGAGGAGGGGACCGCCACCCTGGAGCAGGCTGGCAGTCGCAAGTTGATCCCATACCGCAACCCGGGCATCCGGGAGAACGTGGAGGTGCTGCTGTTCGCCGTTGCCATCGCGATGAGCATTCGCACCTTCTTTTTTCAGCCGATGGGCATCCCGACCGGCTCGATGCAGCCGACGCTGTACGGCATCACCGAGGGCAACCTTGGCCAAGCGGAAGAGGTGCCGACCGGCGTCAACTTATGGACACAGCGCTTGTTGGCGGGGGTGTCTCATTACCACCTTGTCGCAGAAGGCAACTGGCAGTTGATGCGGGTTGAGCCGCCGAGAAAAACGTTCCTGTTTTTTAACAGGCAGCGGCTGGTCTTCCGCAATCTTGATACCAACGACGAGGAAACCCGGGACATCAGCGCTCCGATGAGCAGCACAGACTCAGCGTTGGGAC
This sequence comes from Verrucomicrobiales bacterium, assembly GCA_002686755.1. Taxonomy (GTDB): domain Bacteria; phylum Verrucomicrobiota; class Verrucomicrobiia; order Limisphaerales; family UBA1096; genus UBA1096. Next base: position 4,971 of record NYYJ01000063.1, on the reverse strand, counting down.
ATGGCAGGGTTTATGACGGCAACCTGAGTAAATACGTTCTCAATCCAAACCGCAATTATACCTACAAGCCGGGGGAAGATGTCATCAAGATGCGACGGGAATCCGGAGATCATCTCCTGGTGAACCGAGTCTCGTATAATTTCCGCAAACCGGAGCGGGGAGAGATCATCGTGTTTGAGACCAAAACCATTGACGGCATCGAGCCGGATTTGTTTTACATCAAGCGCCTGACGGGGTTGCCCGGCGAGACGTTATCCCTGGGCGACGACAGGCATTTAATCATCAAGAACAACACTTGGCCGGAAGGCCAACGGCTGGACGCATCCCATCATCCGTTTGAGTACGTTTACTCATTCAATGTTGGCGACAATGTTCAACCTGCGCGTGACAGCCATTTCTCCGGTCACACAAACCAGAAAACCTTTAATGAGTACCTCCAGCAGGAACGTGAGCGAATAGCCAACGACAGAGGCGTCCACCCAAGTCAAATCGCGTTAACCTACGGACGAATCATTTCGCCGCTTTACATGGATGAGTCGTCGGAATTCGAAGTACCACCAAACCGATATGCTGCCATGGGCGATAACACCGTCAGCAGCAAAGATTCAAGAGATTGGGGCTCATTGCCTGCAGAGAACATATTTGGCAAAGCTTCATTCATTTATTGGCCATTTCTGGGCCAAAAAAGCCGAACCCGCCCATATCGGTTCGGTTGGGCATTTCAATAAATATCGCACAATAAATGTTATATTTAATTTATGTGCCTGATTTATCCTCTCTTTGCTGATTCCTCGTTATGGGGGCTTCTTTTATAACTTTACCGAACGGGCTGGAAATCATCGTTCAGCCTGATAACTCGGCGCCTGTCGTTTCGGTCCAAGCTTGGTGTCGGACTGGTAGCATTCACGAAGGCAAATGGTTGGGCGCAGGGATTTCCCATGTTCTCGAACATATGCTGTTTAAAGGCACGAGTCACCGCACCGGTGTTGAGATTGATCACACTATTCAGGACGGAGGCGGTCATATGAACGCCTACACGTCTTTTGACCGCACGGTGTATCATGTCACTATCCCCGACACCGGCACGAAGATTGCCACCGAGGTGTTGTGCGACATCATGCAGCACGCCACCCTGCCCGAAGATGAATTGGCCGGTGAACTGGATGTCATTCGACGGGAAATGGAGATGGGCAATGACGACCCATCTCGCCGATCCGGCCGGCGATTGTTTGAGACTGCTTACACGAAAAGCCCGTACCGTCACACCGTTATCGGCTATCGGGATATTTTCGATAAGCTGACCCGCGGCGATTTGCTCGCTTACTACCGGGATCGTTACGCCCCGAACAATTGTTTCTTTGTCGTTGTCGGTGCCATCGACCCGGATGAGATCGTGGATTGGATCAGCAGCGCCTACAGCGACCAACCGGCGCGCCCCCTGCCCCCGGTACCGCTGACTGCTGAACCAAGACAGGTGGCTGCTCGTGAGACGATCGACGAAGGGCCGTTTGAGCATGCGCATTTTCATTTTGCGTGGCACGTGCCGGATGTCCGCCATGACGATATCCCCGCGCTGGATGTCCTCTCCACCCTGCTCGGTGGCGGACGCAGTTCCCGGCTTTACCGAGAGGTTCGCGATGCCAAGGCGTTGGTGCATTCCACTGATGCCTGGGCGTACACCGGCGAAGAGATCGGCTTGTTCGGGATGAGCGCCGTGGCCGACGCGGACAAGCTTGGCCAAGCGCGCGAGGCGATGCTTGCGGAGATGCACCGTTTCCACGACAGCCTCGCCGACGAGTCGGAACTGGCCAAGGCGATCAAGCAGTTCACCGCCGGCAACCTGTCCGCCCTTATGACCATGCAGGGCCGCGCGGCCGACCTCGGCTGCAGTTGGCTCAGCGCCGGCGACCTCGACTTTTCCCGGAAGCAACTCGAGGCCGCGCGCGCGCTCACGCCGGACGCCCTGCAGGCCGTGGCCAAGCGCTATTTAACCCCGGAAAACCAGACCTTTTACGCCCTGACGCCGACAGGTTCGCGGCCCAAGCCAAGGCCAGGCGCGACCTCGCGCCGCACCACCGACGTCGAAAAAATCGAACTGCCCAATGGGCTTCGGCTGCTGCTCAAGGAGGACGACCGTCTGCCGTTTGTGCATTTTCGCGCAGGGTTGCTGGGCGGCGTGCTCAGCGAATCGCCCGCCACCAATGGTCTCACCCGGCTGATGAGCCGCTCGATGCTCAAGAGCACGGCCAAGCGCACCGCTTCCGGGATTGCCTCCGAGATCGAATCAGCCGGTGGCAGCATCGAATCCTACAGCGGCAACAATAGTCACGGCTTGAGCCTCGACATTCTCTCCGCAGACGCAGCGCTTGGCCAAGCGGTATTTTTCGATGTGCTCCTTTCGCCTGCGTTCGAACTGGGCGAACTGGAGCGCGAGCGCACAGCCCAGTTGGCTGCCATCAGCCAGCAGCGCGATCACCTGCTCGGGAACACACTCAAGAAACTGCGCCGCCTGCTGTTCGGCGACACCGGGTACGGGCTGGACAACCTCGGCGATACCAAGGCGGTCGAGTCGCTGGAGCGCGGACAGGTGCAGACGCATCATTCGACGCTCACCGCGCCGGGAAATACCGTGCTGGCCGTGTTCGGCGATATCGACGCCGGCCAGACACGTGAACGGATCGAGACCGCCTTGGCCAACTGGAACTCCCCCGCCCCGCCGCTTGGCCTGCCGGCCGGCGGCGCGGCCGATGGGAACCGCCGCGACGTCGATACGACCGGCAAAGAGCAGGCGGTTGTCACGCTTGGCTTCCCCGGCTGCACGCTTGATCACGCCGACCGATGCGTCCTCGACCTGATCTCCGAGGCGCTCAACGACATGGGCTCCCGGCTATTCCTCAAGATCCGCGAGGAACTGGGCTTGGCCTACTACGTCGGCACCCAAAATTTCACGGGACGGGTTCCCGGTTGCTTTTCGTTCTATGCCGGGACCGCCGCCCACACCGCCGTCCAAGTGGAGGAAGAGTTGCTCAACCAGGCCAAGCGCTTGGCCAAGGGCGGCTTGACGGAGGAGGAATTGCGTCGGGCCAAGGCCAAGCTGATCGGCCACAAGAAAATCGCGCGGCAGGACTTGGGCAGCGTCACTTTCGCCACCTGCATGGACGAATTGCTCGGGCTTGGCCACGACCACCACGCCGGGGAGGCGGCCCGAATCGAAGCCGTCACGCTCGCCCAGGCACAGGAGGCAGCCGCCCAATATCTCGGCACGGACAACTTCGTCACCGCCGTCTCGCTCCCGGGCAAATAAGCGCCCTGCCCCTTGTCGCTGGGCGTGGAATGTGCTTAAATTACCCCGTCTTTTGACAACGCTTTGGGGGCGTACTGGATATCGACCAGTTGAATACGTTCTCGATTGCATGCCGAGGATGGTTCGTTTCCTCGTAAATCCGTCGAACCAAAAACATAACTGCCAACGAAGAATTGGCCCTCGCGGCATAAACCCGCGACGTCTGTCCCCGGACACCTGCTAGGGGGAACAGGCGCCGAAAGCAGGATAGGTTGAGACCGGGGACGGCGCGGCCCACGACCGAAACAAACCCATGCCGACTACGTGACCGGATTCGTGTCAGGCCGTTATCCGGGAACCGACAATCCAGCCCTGACTAAGCATGTAGACGTCCTGAATTGGTTCGGCCGGGACGGGGGTTCGACTCCCCCCGCCTCCACCATTTTTACTAGGAAATAGAACAATCGGCTTGCTTCCGAACAGTTTCCGAACAAAAGTTTGGTCCGTGAAGCAAGCGAAGGAAGTTTCCTACTACAACGATTCAGCCAAGTCCAGAATGAGTCTCAGGTAGCTTTCGGTCCGGGTCAACCGGAAGAACGCCAACCATCACCTCTGGAATAACAACGGCAAGTGGTGGTGTCACCTCACGGCACATAAGCCGGACTACACCGCCGAGCGCCACCGAGTCCCTCTACACACCCGGGACATAGCCGAAGCCCGTCAACGCCGGGACAAGCTCTTGGCAGAGTGGACAGGCGAAGTCTTCCGAAAGGAGGTAGCAGCATGAAACGCTACCGAGGCATCAAATACAGTTTCCGCCCCAAGTCTTACTGGGATGAAGGCAACGTCCTCCAGGCACTACTCCGTGATGTCAAAGGAGCTGAACGCCGAAAGATGATCAAGGCCTACTATGATCAGGGAAACTTCCAATACCTAGACGAGACCTTTACGAAGACAAGCCTCTCAGACGATGAGCGTAAGCGCCTAGGTGCGGTTCATCCGATGTTTATGGGTGGGGAGTATTTACCGGACTACAACCCCGGAGAAACCGAGATCGCCCGAGTCACACTGAAATCGACCACCCAGGACGTCATCAGCATCCGGGCTAAGAAGGAGGATGGAGAACTCCACTATTCGTTGGCCGATGAATACGACGAACACGAAAGCTACCTTTGGCCGAACTCCAGCAAAAAGCCGTTTACCCTGAAAGAGCTGATAGAGTTTCTGGATAACTCGACTCAGGAGATTGGATATCAGGGGGGACTCTCCTTGTCTTACAACAACTATAATGCAGAGGGAGGCCTGGATCGTGAGAGCCTGGAAGAGTTCACGACAATCAGCTCGGAGATCTACCCGCAGCTGGAGAAGCACTATCAGCACGTGTTCAGAGACTGGGTTGCGGAGGAGAAAGAGGAGGTAAGCCTGTGAAGAAGAAAACACGCAGACGGGGGAGGATTATATACGAAGGCTTGGTACCCGATACAGACCCTATCTACGAGCGAGGCTGGACAATTCTCACCGGGCGTAACCTAAGTGGCAACTTGCCCAGAGATAAACCGAGTGACACCAATGAGGATGAGGAAGAAAAGACTGAAAATCCTCAACAAGTAGCTGAAAGTGCAGCGCCATCCGTTATGCTAAATACTCAAGTAAGTGCGCCTGTGGCGAAAAAAGTGCCGCATGAAATG
>NYYJ01000062.1 GCA_002686755.1 Verrucomicrobiales bacterium | reverse complement strand
TCATCGTTGCTGTCATAAGCATATGGCTCCCAGCCTTCAGGAATCCTTCCGGAGGATGTCTTTATTTCCCACTTTTGCTCGTCCTCCCAGTTGCCAGAAGTGCGACGGCGCAGGAGGAACGGATCAAATTCATCGTTGCTATCATAACCAAATGGCTCCCATCCCTCAGAAACCGTTCCGGAGGATGTCTTTACTTCCCACTTTTGCTTGTCGTCCCAGTTGCCAGAAGTGCGACGGCGCAGGAGGAACGGATCAAATTCATCGTTGCTGTCATAAGCATATGGCTCCCAGCCTTCAGGAATCCTTCCGGAGGATGTCTTTATTTCCCACTTTTGCTCGTTATCCCAATTGCCGGAAGTGCGACGGCGCAGGAGGAACGGATCAAATTCATCGTTGCTATCATAAGCATATGGCTCCCAGCCTTCAGGAATCTTCCCGGAGGATGTCTTTATTTCCCACTTTTCAGTATTACTCGTCGGTGATTCTGAGTTTACAACTTCGGCACCAGGTCCAGCGGGTTGTGTTTCTGAAGAAAGAGACGATTGCTGCGACTCGCCACAACCCACCAATAGCACAGCTACGATTGTCGTGATTAGTATGTGTTTCATGTCGCCAAAAGCTCAGCTTTTTTGATTATTTTTGCAATGGACTTCTGATTCTTTATTCGATTCGATGAATCCTTTCAGTCGGCGGTAAACCGGTTCGGTAACACCCCGAAACCAACCAAAAACCAGGAAATCAAAAAAATCCTAAAAAAGGCCTTATTTCGGCAGTCTTGATTTGGTGCGGCCTTCGAGTACCTTGGAGGTGGGTTGATAGTTTCCGATGAAGTCTTCGCGGTAACTATCGAATGTGCCGTCGGCTAGGTGGCGCCGGATGTCGCGCATCACCTCCATGAAAAAATGGGAGTTGTGGACGCTGAGCATCCGCAGGCCGAGGATTTCGCCGGCCTTTAGCAGGTGCCGCAAGTAGGCGCGGGTGTGGTGTGTGCAGGCGAAACAGTCGCAGCCCTCCTCGATCGGGCCGAAGTCCTCCTTTTGATGACCGGCACGGAGGTTGATCGCGCCGCCGGTGGTGTAGGCAGTGCCATTTCGGGCGACGCGGGTCGGCAGCACGCAGTCGAACATGTCCACACCGCGCGCGACCAACTCGATCAACTGCGCCGGCGTGCCGAGGCCCATCGCATACCGCGCCTTGTTGACCGGCAAATGCGGCTCGGTGATCTCGACCGCGTGCATCATCTCCGGCTCCGGTTCACCGACACTGACGCCACCGATCGCGTAGCCATCAAAGTCCATCGCGACGAGTTCCTCCGCACAACGCTTGCGGAGTTCGGGGGCATTGGCGCCCTGAACGATGCCAAAGTAAAACTGCCCCTTGGCGCGGGGTTGCTCGGCGCAGATCGCGGCCCAGTCGAGCGTGCGCTTGACGGCGGATTCCAGCTCGGCGGCGGATGCGCCGTGCGGCGGGCATTCATCGAACAACATCGCGATGTCAGAGCCCAACTCGCGCTGGATGGCCATCGATTCCCTCGGGCCAAGGAATAGCGGCTCGCCGCTGAGGTGGGAACGGAACTCGACGCCGTCGTCGCGCACCTTGCGGATCTTGGCGAGGCTGTAAACCTGAAACCCGCCGCTGTCGGTGAGGATCGGCTTGTCCCAGTTCATGAACGCATGCAGCCCGCCGGCCTTGCGGATGATGTCCATGCCGGGCCGGAGGAAGAGGTGGTAGGTGTTGCCGAGCAGGATCTCGGTGCCGATCTCGGTGAGCTCGCGCAGGTCGAGCGCCTTGACGCTGGCCTGCGTGCCGACCGGCATGAACACCGGTGTGTCGATCACGCCGCGCGTGGTCGTCAACCGGCCCAGGCGCGCCTTGCTGCGCGGACTGGTCTGGAGCAATTCGTACATTCGGGGGGCAATTGGGGAGCGCGCCTGGCCAAGCGGTGGATCACCAACCGCCCTCGGCAAGCAGCGCGACGGCCTGCTTGGCCAGGTCGTTTGCGAGCAGCGGCAACGCCTGCCGTTCAGCGCTGGCGAGGTCGCCGCCCAGGCGGACGGTGGTGCGGCCGGTCAACTCGCGATCGAGCAACACCTGCCCGGTCGCCTTCTCAGCGGCGCGGACGCGAGTGATGAGTTCCACCTCGAAGTCGCGCACGGTGAGGATGTCGCGCGGTTGGAAACTCACCGGGGATCGCCTGTAGGTGTCGATGCTGCCGGTGAGCAACACGTCACCGTCGTCGGCGGTGGCCAGCGCAAAAGTGCCGTCCCGCTGCAGTTCCCGGCGGATGGAGGCGTTGACCGACTCGGCCAAGCCGGGGAGCGGCGTGGCGTTTTGGAACAGGCCGACCTCCACGGCCTGTCCGGCGGGAATCGCGGGGTTCACCGGGCCAAGCTGGTAGCTGGCACAACCGGCGGCCGTCAATGCGACGGCCAAGAGCGAGGCAGCGCGGCTTGCTGGCAGGCGGTTCATTGGGGCACCGTGCCAGACTGCCGCAGCGAGTCGAGTTTAGGCTGCAACTCGGCGATCTTTTGCAGCGCCACCTCGGCGTAGTCGGTGCCGGGGGCGAGATCCTTCACTTCGTTGTAGTAGACGTTTGCACCGGCCAACTTCCCCTTCTTCTCGTAGTAGCGCGCGATCTTCAGGCTGCCCCGGGCCTGCTCGACTTCCATCGCCTTAATTTGTTCCCGGGCCGCAGCCACCTTTTCATCGTCGGGATAAAGCGCGATGAAATCGGAGTAGGAATCGATCGCCTTGCGGGTGACGCCCTGGTCGTACTCCGCATCGAGCGACTGCTGCTGGTAGGCGGCGGCGGCGGCGAACAATCCCTCGGCGGCGATCCCGGGGCGGTCGTGGTACTTGTCGGCCACCTTGCTGAACGCCTCGACGGCGTGCCGGTAATTCTTGTGCCGCTCGTTCTGCGAAATCTGGAAGCCGCGCGCCTTCTTGACCCAGGCCTGGCCGATGTTCATCTGCGCCTTGGGCGCCACAGAACTGAACGGGCCAATGTTGACGATGTTTTGGAACATGGCGGTCGTTTTGCTCATCGACCGGTACAGCGGGATGCGCCCCCACAGCTTGTAGCGCTGGCCTCCCAGAAACCGCGTGGCGATGTCAAACTGACGGGCCTGCACCTCCTCGAAATCGACGTTCTGCGGGTAAAGCCGCAGCAGGTTTTGGTACTCGGAGAATGCCCGCTCGTCGTCACCCCGTTTTTCCAACGCCTGGGCCAGCAGCAACTGCGCCTCCGGCGCGTGGTCGGACAGCGGCCAGTCGGCCACCGTGCGGCGGGACGCCTTGAAGGCGGTCTTCCAATCCTCCGCCGCGAACGCCTCCTTCGCCACCGCGAGCTGATCCTTCGCGGTGGTGCGCCGCCAACTGCCGCCACCGCCGATACGTTCGTACGACCAGCCCTCGCCGGGGCGGTAGTAGATGGGGGCAGGAGAATGGTTCGGCCAAGAGAAAAACATAGCCGCGACCAAGAGCAAGGGACACGTCCAACGCTGCATGGGCGGAATCTACGGCAAGGCCCCCGGCGGCTCCAGCCTGTTTTTGCTTTTGCCCGCGCTTGGCCAGGGCCACCCTCGGCGCGGACGGGGATGCCCGACTCACTCATCATCACAGACTGCCCGGAGGCGCTGGACGGCTTCGCCGAGAGCGGCGGCCAAGCCGGCTGGCAAACCGCCGATCTCCCGGCAGACGCCGGCCGCGCCTGGCAGGCCGTCGGCGGGCTTGGCCAAGCGCAGGTCGTCCGCCGCCCCGCCCCGCCGCCGTGGCAGCAAATCATGGCCGTTGGCCACTCCGCCGTCTCGCAGGTGGACGGCCTGCGTGGACTGCTCCAGACCGGCACCGCGCCGCCCACGCCGTTCGCCTGCCTCGCGCTGACCGGCGACAACTTTCACGGAAACCGGGGCCGCCCGTGGCGCGCGCTCGATGGCAACCTGCATTTGACGGCGCTCTTTTCGCCCCACCGCACCGCGGCCGAGCTGGGCCTTGGCCTGAGCATGCTGCCGACCCTCGCGGTGGTCGATGCGCTTGGCCGGTTCGACGCGCTTGGCCAAGCGCCGCGCATCAAGTGGGTCAACGACGTGTTGCTCGGCGACCGCAAAGTCTCCGGCGTGATCACCTCGACGCTGGCCAAGGGCGACCGGATCGAGCACGCCATCCTCGGCATCGGCGTCAACGTCGCCGCCACGCCGAATCTTCCCAGCGGCCGGTTCACGCAACCGCCCGGCAGCCTGCGCGAACTGGCGCCGGACATCCTCATCACCCTGCCGGCCATGCTGGCCGGGCTGCTCGACAGCTTGGCCAAGCGGTACAGACAACTGCTGGAGCACGGGCCGGACGCATTGCACGCCGACTATTTGCGCCACAGCGGCGTGATCGGCCGCGACGTCGAGGTCTGGGAGGAAACCGCCGGCGAACAGGACGACGCCGGTCGGCTCGCCGCCGGGCGGGTCGTTGATATCCTGCCCGACTTGTCGCTGCGGCTCGATGGCGTCGCCGAGCCGGTACAACGCGGCCGCCTCATTTTCGCCGACTGAGCGTTTTGTCTTTGGCCGTTGGCCTCCCGTCCGTATCGTGTGCCGATGCGCACGGTCAAGGTGCCCCTCGGGGATCGCAGTTACACCATCAAGATCGGCGGCGGCCTGTTGCCCAAGCTTGGCAGCGACTGCCGCCGCCTCAAGCTGGGAAAGCGCTGCGCCGTGGTGACCGACCGCACCGTCGGGCCGCTCTACGCCAAAGCGGCGCTGGCCTCGCTGCGGCAGGCCGGCTTCGCGCCGGTGGAGATCCGCGTGCCGGCCGGCGAGACGGCCAAGAGTCTCAAAACAATCCAAGCCTGTTACGACCAATTGGCCCAGCACCGGCTCGAGCGCAGCTCGTTCATCGTGGCACTGGGCGGCGGTGTGGTGGGCGACATGGCCGGCTTCCTCGCCGCGAGCTACCTGCGCGGCATCGGCTTCGTGCAGGTGCCGACGACGTTGCTGGCTCAGGTCGACAGCTCAGTCGGCGGCAAGGTAGGCGTCAACCTGAAAGCCGGCAAAAATCTCGTCGGCGCGTTTTACCAGCCGCGCATCGTGCTGTGCGACCTCGACACGCTCAAGACGCTTCCCGAGCGAGAACTGCGTGCCGGGCTCGCCGAGGTGATCAAGTACGGGATCATCGCCGACGCGGCGCTGTTCCGCCGACTCGAGCGCACGCTGCCGGAGTTGCTGCGGCTCGACGCCAAGGGTCTGGCGCACATCGTCGCACGCAGTTGCCAAATCAAGGCCCGGGTCGTCGAGCAGGATGAACGCGAAGGCGGCCTACGCGCCATTCTCAACTTCGGCCACACCATCGGCCACGCGCTCGAGGCGATCTCGCGTTACGGCAAATACCTGCACGGCGAGGCGATATCGATCGGCCAAGTGGCGGCGGCCAAGATTTCGCGTGACGTGCTCGGGCTTGGCCAAGCGGAAGTCGACCGCATCGGGGCGCTCTTCACCCAAGCCGACCTGCCCACCTCGGTGCGCCTGACCAAGCCGCAGTTGGCCAAGCTGTTCGCCGCTATGAAGCTCGACAAAAAAGTCAGCGCCGGCGAGGTCAAGTTCGTCCTCGCCCAAAAAATCGGCCAAGTGCGATTCGGAGTTGACGTGCCAAAGGCAACCATCAACGCTGCGCTCAAATGACAGCACGAGGCACGTATCCGGGGATGCAAAGGCGTTGATTGCCGTCAACCCAGATGGCACCAAGCGGTGGGAATACCCCGTGCCCGGCGACGACAAGGTTCGGGCGTTGACTCCCGACGGGAAAAAAGTGTGGGAATGTTATGCGGCAACGGAAGTGAACGCCTCCCCTTCCGTCGGGCCGGATGAAACCGTTTACCTGACCGCTTGGCCAAGCGGTCACTCTTTGGCCAGGCGCGACAGCTTCACGACCTGATCGAGGTAGCGCTGCACGCTGTCCCGCGGGCGCTTGGCCTGGGCCGACTTGAGCAGCGGCACCGCCTTGGCGTACTGGCTGCGGTGCACCAGAAACTGGGCGTGGGCGATCTTGGCGCGCACCTCGAAATCGTCCAGTTGCTCGGCTCGCTGGAAGAATAACTCAGCCTTCTCGGCATCGTCGTTGCGCCCGTAATAGTCGGCCAACAGCAGCAGCGACTCGCCATCCAGCGGATCGCTGTCGACGATCTGCTCGAGCGTCCTGATCGCCCGAGCCTCCTCGCCCTTGGCCAACTGCACCCGCGCCTCGAGCTGCAAAATTTTCAGCCGGTCGGCCTCCTTGAGTTCGTTATTTTGAATGTCGCGGATCTGCGCGAGCAGCGCGTTGCCGTGGTCGAATTCCCCGGCTGAAATCAGGATGTCGGCCGCGCGGAGCGGCGGGGCGGTCTCACGGGCCTTGTCCGCGGCGGCGGCATCGCGGTATGCCTCAAAGGCGAGGCCGTAGGTGCCGCCGTTGATGTAGATGTCGCCGAGTTGGTTGAGCACCTTGGCGTCGGCCTTGCCCATCCGCCGGACCACCTCGTAGTTGGTCGCGGCCTTGTTGGATTCCGCCAACCCAAGATAGGCGTTGGCCTGGTGCAGCCAGTAGTCGGCGTTGTCCGGGTCCTTCTGGATCAGCTCTCCGAACAGCGTCACGCATTCACCATACTTCTGCTGCTGCAACTGGCACTGGGCAATGCCGAGCTTCCAGTCGAGCTTGTCCGGCGAAAACAACGCCGCCTTGCGATAGGCCGCCTCGGCCGAAAGATACTTTTCCGCGATCAGGTGGCAGTAGCCGATCAGACCGTAGATGTTGCCGTCCTCGCCGCCCAGCTCGAGCGTGCGCACCAACTCCTTCTGCGCCTCCGTATGCCGGTTGAGCTGGATCAGCACGACGCCGAGGTTCATGTGAGCGCGCTGGAAGTCCGGGAATTTCTTGATCGCCAGCCGGTAATGCACCACCGCCTTCGGGTAGTCGTTCGACTGCACGTACAAGTTGGCCAGCGTGAAGTCCAGCGCCGCGCTCGACTCCGGCGTGATGGCCTCGATCAGCGTGAGAATCGCCTGCCCCGGGTCGGCCTGGATTTGCGGGATCAGCTCGTCGAACAACTCCTTCTCCTCGGCGATGATCTTTGGCTCCACCTCCGACTTGACGCCGTAACTGGCCATGAACTTGTTGATGAATTCGGGGTCGTTCCAAAACTGAAGGGTACGGGCAAAGCTGGGCTGCGCCTGGCCAAGCGCCGGGATCAGCAGGCCAAGCGCCGTCATCAACAGGCCCACCTTGGCCAGGGTGAATCGATTCGAGGATTTCATCATTGTCTACCGAAAAAGAAGGGTTGAATTTTCCTGACAGCCACCGGCCGGCCGTCCTTGATTGCCGGACTAAATTTCCAACGCCGGATCACCCGCATGACTTCCCGCTTGAACTCGTCATGGGTGAAGGTGCGCACCTTGTAATCGGTCACCCGCCCCTCCTCGTCGATCACGATCAACACGTCCACCCTGCCCCTGACCCGATTCAGCAGCAGCTTGGGCGGGTATTGCGGCGGGATCCGTACCAGTGGCCGCGGCTCGCGATCCACCTCCGACAGGTCGAAAATCTTCATCTCCGCGATGGCATCGGTTCCCACCTTGGGGTTCAACCCGGCGTAGATGCCGACACCGCCCGCGCCGGGGTTGAGCGCCAACTCGAGCTGGTTCAGGTTCAGCAACTGCTGTTCCTCCTGCAGCTCCGGTTTTTCCTCCTCTTCCTCCTCCTCTGGCGGAGGAGGTGGCGGAGGAGGTGGAGGCGGAGGGGGTGGCAGTGAGACGTCCACCCGGGTGAGCAGATTTTTCGGGTTCGAGCCGGAAAGCTTCTGGGTGAACGGCAGAATCAGGAACAGGAGCAGCGAGATGAGGACGCCCCCGGCGAACCCCCAGAGTACCCCGGTGTTGCTCGACTCAACCTGAAAGACCTTTCGCATGGCGTCTGGCTACGGCAAATCGGCGGAGAGACTGATGCTTTTCGCACCGCCGAGCTTCGACTCATCGATGACCCGCACGACCAGTCCGGCGTTGGCGCCTTCGTCCACCTGAATGATCACCGGCATGTCCTCCTTGGTCGTGAGGCGGCGGACGATGGCCCGTACACCGTTCACGCCGATCTCCTTGCCGCCGTACACGACCTGCCCCTTGGTGGTCACGGCGATGAGGATGCTGTTTTTGTCGAGCTGCATCGCGGAAGCCGCCTCCGGCTTCTCCACCTCCACGCCGGTCTCCTCGACGAACACCGTGGTGACGATGAAGAAAATCAACAGGATGAACACCATGTCGATTAACGGCGAGATGTTGATGTCCATCGCCTCCTCGGCGTCGGTGATCGATCGTCGCATTCTCACGCCGCCACCGCCTTTCGCTTGAACTGCTGCAAAGTCAGGCTCTCGAGTCGGACGAGAAACGCCTCGTACTCCTCCTTGCGGCGCTTGATCGCGTACGCCATGAAGTAGCCCGGCACCGCGATCAGCAGTCCCATCTCGGTGGTGATCAGTGCCTCGGAAATGCCGCTGGCGACGACGTCCACCAGCTTGCCGCCACCAACCGAGAGGCCCTTGAATGTCACCAGCATCCCCATCACCGTGCCGAGCAGGCCCAGCAACGGCGCGGTGGCGACGAGGGTGTTCAGGAACACCAGGCGCCGCTCGTAGAACGGCAGCCTGGAGGCGAACACCTCCGAGAACCGGCTGTGCACCTCGTCGAGCTGGGTGACCTCGTCCTGTGTGTAGCGGATGATCTCTCCAACCTCGCCCTCGCCCGTGTCGGGTGCCTTCACCCAGCCGGCCACAGTTTCGTCCCGGAGATGCCGGTAACCGCGCTGGCGAAAGTGCAAAAGCAGACGGGTCGCAACGGTGTAGATCAACAGCGCGACCAGCAGCAGCGGGATCATCACCAGCCCGCCGGATTGCCAGGTCTCCAGAATGAATTGCAGGGGGCCTTCGCCGTTCGCGCTGAAACCGGTTGGGGAGTGCGTCTCCATGGCAATGGGGTCACCCGGTCTTGACCGCCAGGCCGTTGACAAACCCGACTGCCGTCTGTTCCATGCTGGCAAGGATGCCCTTGGCCTTGCGCGACAGGAGTGCGAAAAGCAGCAGGCACGGCACGGCGATGATCAGGCCGTACTCGGTGGTGACCAGCGCCTCCGAGATGCCGGAGGAAAGCCGCTTTGGATCACCAGTGCCGAACACGGTGATCAGCTTAAAGGTGTTGATCATGCCGGTCACCGTGCCGAGCAGGCCGAGCAGCGGCGACGTCGCCGCCGTCAACGAGAGAAACGGCAGCAGCCGCTCAAGCTTCGGCTTGGTGTGCAGCATTTTCTCGTAGAGAATCTCCTCGATCATCTCCTTGCTTTCCCCGGCATTTTGAACCGCGGTTTGCAACAACTCGCCGGCCGGCCCCTTGATGCGCTTGGCCAAGGCCAAGGCGGAGGCCGGGTCGTTGTCGTTGACGTGGTCGAGGATCGACTGCAGGTCGCTTGGCTGGATCCGGCGCAGGTTGGCCAGTTGCACCCACTTAACCAGCGCCACCAGCGCGGCCGCCAGGCCCAGCGCCAGCAGCGGCCAGATCACCACGCCGCCCTTGTTGACATGCTCCCACCATGTTTCCTCCACCTGCTTGATCTTAAGTGCGTTGCCCATCGTCGAGTCGAGCGGCAGTTCGCCGCTGCCGTCGGCGACCACAGCGGCAATCCCGGATCGGTACTCCTCCCCGATATCTATCAAGGTCGCGTCCGTCGAGCCGCGCATCCGCTCGGCCAGGCCGGCCGACCCGTCGTTGCCCGCGAACACCACCAACGGCCCAATCAACGCAAACCTGCCCCGACCGGCAATGCCGTCGGCGTTCAGGGCGGAGCCGTCATAAATGTGCCCCCCCAGCAGGTTGTCGAGCCGATCGAGCGCCGCCTGCACGACGGCCAACTGTTTCGTGAACACCACCCCGACCGGGCTGGCCGGGTTGTCATTTATCTCGCGGGCCGCCTTGATAACGGCCTCATAATGCTCCTTCTCGCTGGCATGGACGCGCGTCTCGAATCGCCGGATGTACTCCTCCAGCAGTGTCTTGCGCAGGTAATCATTCTGGTCCGCAAAACCCTTCTCCTCCGCCTTCAACTGGCTCAGGTCAACGGCTTTGCGGTCCTGCAGCCGCTTGGCCTCGGTGTGTTCTCGNCGCTTGGCAATGACCTCGCTCTCGAGCTTGTTCAACTCGCGGGCCAGCGGGATTTTCTCGTCGGCAATTCTTTTCTCAAGCGCGCTCAGCTCGGCCAGCGCCTTGTCGAGATCCGACTTGGCCGAGCCGGCCGCCTCCTCGAACGTCTGCGCTTGGCCAAGCGCGACGGCGAAAAGAAGGGAGAAGGTCAATGCTTGTTGTTTCATCATCGCGGCTCCCTATTGAATGTTGACCGGCACCGGGACGAACTCCGCGCCGCGCTCGTTCTCGTAGATATCGATGACCTTCCGAATGGCTTGGCCAAGCGCCGCGTTGTCGCTCCACTCCCACCCATTGGCAGCCGGCACGCCGGTCCCGGCGAACGTNCCGCCCTGGTCTGCGAAATACGCCTGGCCAACGCCAAGGTACAGCACCTGCACCTGCCGATCCTTCCCGTCGGGATCCTTTCGCACCTCAATCGCCATCGTGATGGCGGAGTTGAACCGATCCGCCTCGTTGAGCACGGCCACCACGTTCTGCATCCGCTCGGCGGCGGAACGGCCACGGAGATCCTTCTTCTCCAGCGGGATGCGGGACCGGACGTTGGAGATGCGATCCCTGAGCGGCTCCGGGAATCGCGCGATCAACGCCAGAGTCTGGCGCTCCATCCCCCACAAGGCGGCGTCCACGATCTGGTTCGCTTTTTTCAGTTCCCCAAGGTTGAGGGTGATCCGTTTCTTCTCGGCGTCCGCCTCGGAGTCCACCTGCTCGCTCTTGTCGATCTCCGCCTTCAGCAGGTCGATCTCCCGCTGCAACAGGCCAATCGACTGACCGATGCTCTCCCGCTCCACCCGCCAGTCAGCATCCCGACTGGCGATGAGCTGGCGGGTTTCAACCCATTTTTCGATGTGTGCGCGGGCCTCGTTGAACTTGGACTCCTGCGCGAAGCCGGACCCTGCTGTCAGCCCGGATGCAAGCGAGACCGACAAAAGCGCCCAAAACGGTAGGCGATTCATTATTTATACTGGATATGAGTGCCGAAACCCCCGCTGAAGATGGGCGGGCCCGGCCTGTGGCTCAGCCGTCTAGGCGGCGCACCGGGGAAAGTGGCAAAACACCCCCACCCAAGCAAGGCCCAAAGACAGGAAACTCAAAAAAACGAGTAAAACGAGAGCCAGGCATTCAATAATAATGAATCCACAACATGCGCAGACTATCAAAGATCAAATTAAATCCCAAGAACCCGTGTCATCCTTACCCGAATTGTAAAACAGGAACGGTGCAAATAAAAACCCCGTCGAAGCACGACGGGGTTTCCTCAAAATGACCAAAATCAGATAGGCTTGTATTTCTTGTGCCGGTAACGCTCGTGCACCCACTTGAAATCAGGATTCCTCGCAGTACCCCCTCCCCAGTAAAACTGCCCCCCGCCCTCCGATTGGGCTCTTGTATTTTTTAGAGTCTGCGGATCAGTGAATTTGTGATTCTCTGAATGCCCATCGGCAAAACTGAACGAACTGTCATTCCCGTGAGCCACCGCAAACGGATCCACCCAACCGGTCGGGACGTTGATCACCCAGGTACCCTTGTTTTCACTTCTCCGATCCTGTTCCTCAACAAATACCATGGACATGGCCGGTTCACGAATTTCAGTGACCTTTGTGAAATACGGCTGGGCGCCACCCGTTGCAGAAGAACCCTGCCATCCGCCGCCGTTCATAGGGTTCGCTTTTGAATAACTTACCCAAGCATAAAGAGCAAGATTCCTCCCTTGTTTGGCTCTTTGATCTCCCGGGCAATGATACACACCCGCACTGGGGCAATAAGGCCAAAGCGGACTAACCTTCAGTCCAGCAACCGTTTCTTCGTAGTACCTCTGAATGCCTTTTGCTCCTTTAGAATAGCCTCCTTTAGGGGCTCTACGACCTGCCCAAAACCCGCCTGCCCCATACCCGTCGCTGGGGATGATGTCGCCCTTAATGTTACGCGGACTGATCACTGGGGCAGAATCCTTGTTGTCATCGGAGAACATTACGAAGCCCAAGCCCAGTTGTTTCTGGTTATTCAGGCAGTTGGCCCCCAGCGCCTTGCCCTTGGCCTTGGCCAGGGCCGGCAGCAGAAGAGACGCGAGGATCGCGATAATGGCGATCACCACCAGCAATTCAATCAACGTAAACCCCTTTGAATATGAACGTTTTGCTTTCATTTTAAGAATTGATGCGCCCGGAAACTACCCGCTTGGCCAAGCGTGGCAAGCCCTTTTTCATCGCTTGGCCAAGCGTTCATCGGGCGCCGCACAAAAAGAGGCCGGGCAATACTGCCCGGCCCCTGGTGTGTGTTCTCTCTTTGGTTAAACCAACCAAATCAGTCG
>NYYJ01000061.1 GCA_002686755.1 Verrucomicrobiales bacterium | reverse complement strand
ACCTCGAAGCGCTTGGCCAAGTCGGAGGTGATGTTCTGCACAGTCATGCCCAGCAGCTTGGCCTTGGCCTCCTGTTCCGGCCGGCGCTCCGACTGGCGCAACCGGCTCACGGCGGTGAACTGGTCGGGAAACTCCCCGGTCTCGACCTCCACCTCCCGCGCCTTGCCGTTGCGCATCAGGCCAAGCGTCACCGCGTCGCCGGCCTTCTTGGCGCGCAACTCACGCTTAAGTTCGTCGGCCGTCTTCACGTTTTTGCCGTCGACGGTGGTGATCACGTCCGCCAACTCAAGGTCGGACTCCTCCGCCGGGCCGCCGGGGACAAACTGCCGGACGACCACGCCATCCTCGACCCCCACCGCGAGGTCTCGATAGTCGGCGTCTTCGCGCAGCGTGGTGATGCTCACACCAAGCCAGGCGCGGGTCACCTTGCCGTCCTCGATCAGCATGTCGGCGACGCGCTTTGCCAGGTTCACCGGCACGGCGAACCCGATACCGGTGTTCACGCCGCGGATGAGCGTGTTGATGCCGATCACCTCGCCGTGAATGTTCACCAACGGCCCGCCGCTATTGCCGGGGTTGATGCTGGCGTCGGTCTGGATGAAATCCTGGTCGAACATCATTTGGTCCGTGAATACCCGCCGCCCCTTCGCGCTCACATGGCCAACGGTGACACTGTAATCAAGCTCGTACGGCGAACCGACCGCGATTGCGAACTCGCCCACCTTGGTCTTGCTGGAGTCACCCAGCTTCGCGGCGCTCAGTCCGGTGGCGGCGATCTTCACCACGGCGATGTCGGACTCCCGATCCACCCCAAGCACTTCACCGTCGTGTTCTGTGCCGTCGCGAAGGACAATTTTCACCTTGTCGGCGTTTTCGACCACGTGGCGGTTGGTGAGAATGACGCCATCCTCGCGGTACACAAGACCGGAGCCCTGCCCGTCAAAGACCGGCTTGCGGGAGCGCGGCCGGGCCGGCGGCTCCTCCTGCTCCCGCTGTTGCCGCTCGAAATAGTCGCGAAATTCCTCCGGCAACTGGTCAAAAAACGGGCTGCGCCCGAACGGGTTGCCGAAAAGCCCCTGCGACCGCGACTTGCTCGCCACTCGCACGACCACGACCGACTCGGAAACCGTCTCGGCCACCTCGACGAATGCCTGATTGAGCTGCTGCGCCAGCTTGAGGGCCTCCGACGGCTCCGCCGCCCGGCCGGCCGGTTGGGCCAACACGCCGCCCAGCAGGCCGGCGCACAGAATCATCACTGCTATTTTCTTCATGTTTCGTTCGTCAATTGCCTTCGCAATTGTCGCCGGACTTCGATGCGACTCAACCCAAAATGTTCAAAAAAATCGAAATGACTGGATTCGCTCGACACCCACCCCGGTTTGTGGATTACTTTGCCGAGTTTGGCCCGGCGCGCGCCGGGCCTTTTGCAGATGGACACGGAATTGTTAGCCAAGGCCAAGTCGCTCGGGTTCTCCGACCGGCAAATTGCCCACCTCACCCAGCGCACCGAGGATGAAGTGCGCGCCGAACGACAGGCGCTGGGCCTCGTGCCGGGCTTCCGGCTGGTGGACACCTGCGCGGCGGAGTTCGAGGCGTACACGCCGTACTACTACTCATCCCACGACCGGGGCGACGACGAGGTCAGCCCCAGCGACACCAAGAAGGTGATGATCCTCGGCGGCGGCCCGAACCGGATCGGCCAGGGCATCGAGTTCGACTACTGCTGCGTGCACGCCGCCTTCGCGCTGAAGGAGGAGGGCCTCGAGTCGATCATGGTCAACTCCAACCCGGAGACCGTCTCCACAGACTACGACACGAGCGACAAACTGTTCTTCGAGCCGCTGACGCTCGAGGATGTGCTGCACATTTACGAGCGGGAAAAATGTTGGGGCGCCATCGCGCAGTTCGGTGGCCAAACCCCGCTCAATCTCGCGCTCGACCTGCAGGCCAACGGCGTCAACATTATCGGCACCTCGCCACAGAGCATCGAGCGCGCCGAGGATCGCGAGATGTTCGCCGACATGCTGCACAAGCTCGACATTCCGCAACCGCCCAACGGCCTTGCCACCAACGAGACCGAGGCGCTCGAGGCGTCAGCCCGACTGAGCTACCCGGTGCTTGTGCGTCCGTCATTCGTGCTCGGCGGCCGGGCGATGCAGATCGTGTACTCCGACGACGAGCTGCGCCACTACATGCGCACCGCCGTCGAGGCCTCGCCGGAGCGGCCAGTGTTGGTGGACAAATTCCTCGAGGACGCCATCGAGGTGGACGTCGATTGCATCGCCGACGTCGGCCTGCACGACGATCCCGCCAACGCCACCGTGGTCATCGGCGGTATGCTCGAGCACGTGGAGTTTGCGGGCGTGCATTCCGGCGATGCCGCGATGGTCCTCCCGCCGCACACGCTCTCCGCCGAGCTCATGGACACTCTGCGCCGCTACTCCGACGCCATGGCCCGCGAGCTGAAAGTGACCGGGCTGATGAACGTGCAGTACGCCATCAAGGACGGCATCGTGTACGTGCTCGAGGTCAACCCGCGCGCGTCACGCACCGTGCCGTTCGTCAGCAAGGCGATCGGCCAACCGTTGGCCAAGCTGGCGGCCAAGGTGATGACCGGTCGGACGCTCAAGGAACTGGGCTTCACTGGTGAACTCACGCCGGAATACTGGGCAGTGAAGGAGTCGGTCTTCCCGTTTAACCGCTTCCACGGGCAGGACATCCTGCTGTCGCCAGAGATGAAATCGACCGGCGAAGTGATGGGGCTCGACACCGATCTCGGCACCGCCTACGCCAAGTCGCAGATGGCCTCCGGCGGCTCGCTGCCGCTCGAGGGGCGGGTGTTCATCAGCGTCAGCGACGCCCACAAGGACGAGGTGGCCGGCTTGGCCAAGCGCTTCGCCGACCTCGGCTTCAAGCTCGTCTCCACCACCGGCACCGCCGCGGTGCTGGCCAAGGCCGGGCTCGAGGTGGAGAGCGTGCCCAAGTTGGCCGAGGGCCGCCCCAACACGGTGGATTTGTTGAAAAACAACGAGATTCAGCTCGTCATCAACCCCCCCTCCGGCCAAGCGCCGCGAGCCGACGAGATCAAGATCCGCACCACCGCCGTTTACACGAACACCCCGATCATGACCACGATCGGCAGCGCCAAGGCCGCCGCCGAAGGCATTGCCGCGCTGAAACAAAACGGCTACGGCGTCCAGCCGCTGCAGGACTATTTGTAGACCGGCCAAGCGCTTGGCCAAGCGCGGCTACTGGTAAATGGCCCAAGGCTGGGCAAAGCCGACGAAGCCGTCCGACGACGGGTCAAACTTCAGGAACGTGTCGCCGTAATGGGTGAGGTGCATCTTCCCGCGCAGGCCGTCGTCGAGCGTCTTCAACTGCTCGTACGATGCGTGAACCACGCTTGGCTCGTACAGTTGGCAGTCGTGAAAGATGGCGTCCACGTTGTCCATCGGCACGTGCTCAAAGAGGAGCGGGTCGAACCGCGTGTCAGCCGTGAACATCACGCGTCCGTCGATCAGCAGGCCGGTGGACCAAAACTTCGAGCCGGAGTTGTCGCCCTCGGTCGGGATGTGCACGGTCCGGAAAATCGTCAGGCCAATGCCCCCGACCTCCACCTCGTACAGCCCACGCGGCGACTCCGCGATCTGCTCGGGTATGATAATCTCCGCCAGGTCCTCGAACTGGAACGTGCCGTTCTCGCGGTGCTCGCACCCTCCGCGGAGGGAGTGGTTCCAGAGGGTCTCCTTGTATTCCTGCGGGAGAATGATCCGGGGCGACTTGTTGAGGACGTAGTGGCTGTAAAGCAGGAGTTCCTCCAGACCACCGATGTGGTCGGCGTGGCTGTGGGTGACGTGGTAGTAGTCGAATTCCCCAATGCCGATGCCGCGTGAGGATAGTACGCGCGGGATGGTCGTCCCGACATCGACCAGCAGGGTCACCCCCTTCTTGGCGACGATCAGGGAAGTCGGGTCATTCTGCCGGGCGAACGCCGAACCGACACCGGGGAAACAGAGCGTCAGTCCTGACTGGCTTGTCTCACGCAGACGCTGCAATCCGTCCGGCGTGCCGGCGGCCATTGTTTGAATCACGTTCATCCCATGCAAAACGGCAATTTTGCTGTGCGAATAGTTACCCTTTTCTCCCGTTAATTTGCAATAAAAAAGGGCTGATATTCTGGGTTGACGCCGAGAAAACCGATGAGTAGCGTCCTTGCCAATGCCAAAATGTGAGGCAAAAAAAGCAATATAAGCACTATGAAATCAAAATCCATGAAATGGCTCGGAACCCTTCTGGGTTGCCTGAGTTTAGTCGTTGTTATTAGCGCCATCGCCGGCCCGGTCAACGAAAAATGCCCGCTCAGCGGTAATGCTGTCAAAAAGAACGCCACCTACTCAGTAGGATTCTGCTGTGGCAACTGTCAAGGCAAGTTCACGAAAAATCCGGCTGCCTCTATTGCCAAGGTCAAGGCCGCTCCGATAAACGACGCATGCCCATTCAGCGGCGATCCCATCAAGGCGACAGCCAGCTACAAGGGCAACCTCGTTGGCTTCTGCTGCAACAACTGCAAGGGCAAATTCGAAAAGGACGCCGACAACCTCATTAAGAAGGTGAAAGTCGCCCGCAAGACGGTCAACGACAAGTGCCCGCTCAGCGGCAAAGCGGTCAATGCGAAGAAAACCTACACGGTTGCATTCTGCTGCAAAAACTGCGCCGGCAAATTCAAGAAAGCCCCGGCCAAGAACATCGCCAAGGTCAACGCCAAGGCCAAATAACCGGATTCGAATTCAGTTTCAAAACCGCCCCAACACCGGGGCGGTTTTTTTTATCGCTTGGCCAAGCGCCTGACCGCTCAGCGGGTGATGCCCCGCTCACTGGCCTCGATGAATGAAACCAGATGCCGCACCTCATCCAGTTGCGGCAGGTCGTCGCGAATCGCCTCCAGCGCGTTGGCCCCGGTTAGGCCTTTCCGAAAATACAACCGGTGTGCCTGCCGCAGCGCCTCCTGCGCCTCCGCCGTAACGCCGTTTCGTTCCAGCCCGACCTTGTTCACGGTGCGTGTCCGGGCCGGGTTACCGTCCACCATCATAAATGGCGCCACGTCGCTCACGACCTTGGTGCAACCGCCGATGATCGACATTTTTCCCAGCCGACAGAATTGGTGTACCGCCGACAGGCCGCCGACGATCGCGTGGTCCTCTACGGTCACGTGCCCGGCGAGCGTGCCGTTGTTGGACAGGATGACATGGCTGCCCAGCAGCACGTTGTGGGCGATATGGCTGTACGCCATGATGTGGCTGTCCGACCCCAGCACCGTCGCCTCGCCGTCGCCGGTGGCGCTGTGCACGGTGGCGTTTTCACGGAAGGTGTTGCGGTCGCCGATGCGGGTCCACGTCGTGCCGCCCTGCCATTTCAAATCCTGCGTCTTGAGTCCGATGGCGGCGAAGGGAAAAAACTCATTGGCGGAGCCGATCTCGGTGTGACCGTCGATGACGACATGCGAATGCAGCCGGTTCCCCTGGCCAAGCGCAACATTCCCGCCGACGACACAGTACGGCCCAATCTCGCAGCCATCACCAATGACCGCATCGGGATGAACAACCGCGCTGGGATGAATCTCAGGCATTGGGGATAAGTTTCAAGTTTTCAGTTTCAAGAGACAATCCCGCTTGGCCAAGTGTGCTCCGGTTGATTCCTTCTCCCTCAGGGAGAAGGTGGCCGCAGGCCGGATGAGGGTAAAAACGTTCGTATGTCCTGTTGCAAAAGCCGTGTATTCTCCCTCTCCCCGTCCCTCTCCCGCTGGGAGAGGGTGTCGCAACGGTCGCGCCAGTGTCTTGGAGTGCCTGTCCATCCATGTTTTCTTTTTCCAACGCCTACTTCCCTGCGAGGGAGAAGGTGATCTCGGCCTCGCTGACGACGTCGCCACGCACCGTGCAGACGCCACGGGCCTTGGCCACCTTGCCGCGAGCGCGCAGCAGCTCGATGTCGATCTGCAACACGTCGCCCGGCTTGACCGGTTTGCGCCACTTCACCTTCTCGGCCGACATGAAGTAGGCGATCTTGCCGGCGTTATCCGCCTGCTTGAGCGTGAGGATGCCGGCCACCTGCGCCATGGCCTCCAGTTGCAGTACACCCGGCATGATCGGGTGCCCGGGGAAGTGGCCCTGGAAATACGGCTCGTTGATGGGGACGTTTTTCTCCGCGGTGATCTGGTTGCCGTCGATCCGCGTCACCCGGTCCACCATCAGGAACGGGTAGCGGTGCGGCAGGATCTGCATGATCTGCTCGGCGTCCAGTGGGGCTGTTGTTTCTTCGCTCACTTGGCTGGGTTCGGGTTGGATCGGTTGCTTTGCCGGTTTCTCGTCCGGCGGGGAAAAACTTTGCGCGGCCACGCGGGGGCGCTGTGCCTGCTGCAAGATGCGCCGGGCCAGGCCGCAGTTGGCGGCGTGCCCCGGCTTGACCGCGACGATGTGCCCATGCACCGGCGAGCCGACGAGGCTCAGGTCGCCAATGATGTCCAGAATCTTGTGGCGCACAAACTCCTCCCGGTAACGCATTGGCTCGGTCGTCAGCACGGCGTCGTCGCGGATGACAATGGCGTTCTCGAGGCTACCGCCGCGGATGAGGCCATTCTTGATGAGGTACTCAATCTCCTCGTAAAAACAAAACGTGCGCGCCTGGGCGATCTCGCTCTCCCACGACTCGGGTGTCAGCTCGACGCTGAAAAACTGGGTAAACCGCCCCCCCTTGTCGGAGCTGGTGCAGGTGACCTTGAAGCCGTCGTGCGGGAAGGCGGAGATCACCGTCCCGTTGTGCGTGTACTCGATTGGCTCGGTGACGGTGATCGGCTCGACGCGCTCGGCCTGCGCCTCGATGCCGGACGCGTGAATCATTTTGCAGAACTGCCGAGCACTGCCGTCCGCCACGGGCGGTTCGCTGGCGTTCAACTCGACCACGGCGTTGGTGATCCCGAACCCGTACAGGGCCGCCAGCACATGCTCCACGGTCTGCACCTTGGTGTTACCCTTGGAAATTGTTGTCGAGCGGTCAGTCTCGGCTACGTTCCCGACCTGCGCTGGGATCTCCGCGCGACTGTCGAGATCCACCCGGCGAAAGGTGATGCCGGAATTCGGCGGCGCGGGCAGCAGGGTCATCTCGACCTTGTTGCCGCTGTGCAGGCCGATGCCGGAAAAACTGGCCGGCTTGGCCAATGTTTGCTGTTGCAGCACGGAGCGCATTTAACAGGCGGGCTCGGCCATTGGCAAGGTCTACGCCCGGCTCAACCGCGAATCGTCGCGTTGAGATCACTGCGCAGCCGGTCGATCACCTTTTCGTGGACGGCATCGACCTGCTTGTCCTTCAGCGTGCCCTCGGCGGAACGGTAGTGGAAGGCGTACGCCACGCTCTTTTGCCCGGCCTCGACGCCCTCGCCACGATACACGTCGAACAGCTCGACCGACTCGAGGTGCTTCGGCTTGGCCTTGCGGACGCTACGCAGCACGGCGTCGTGCGGCGTGTCGTCGGCCACGAGCATCGCGATGTCGCGCCGCGTGCCGGGAAATGCCGGCAGCGCCTTGAAGCTGCGCTTGGTCGTGCGTCGCTGCAGCGCTTGGCCAAGGTCAAACTCGGCGAGGAAAACCGGGTGCTTCAGGTCGTGCTGCCGCGCGAGCCGCGGCGACAATTGGCCAAGCCTGCCCACCGGCGCGTTGCCCAGTTTCACGCTGCCGGACTCGACAAAAAAGTCGCCCGCCCCGTCGTGCCGCTCGTAGCTCACGCCGCGCATGCCGAACTGGTCGGCGAACTCCTCGATGATCCCCTTGAGATCAGCGAACTCGATCACCGCATCGCGCTCCGCCCCTTCGTAAAACGGCGCGAACCGCCGACCGGTCAGCGCGAGGGCAAGGCACCAGCTTTCCACCGACTGGCCATCGTCGTCGCGGAATACGCGCCCAATCTCGAACAGCGCCGCGTCGGCGGTTTCGTGGTTGGCATTGTGCTGCAACACGTTGGCCAAGCCGGGCAAAAGGCTCGTCCGCAGCTTGTCCTGTTCGCTGCTCAACGGGTACTCGAGCGCGACCGGCGCGATCCCGAGAATGGATGCCGCCTCGCCGGAAACCAGCGTCTGCGTCTGCGCCTCGTACAGGCCAAGCCCGGTCAGGATCGTGCGAATCTCCGCGAACGCATCGTGCGTGGCGTCGAACGGGTCGCTGCCGACACATCCGCGCGGCGGGGTGGACGGCACGTTGTTGACGCCGTACACGCGCACGACCTCCTCGATCAAATCGACTTCGCGCTTGAGGTCGACGCGCGCCGTCGGGATGCGAAACGTCGCCGCCGTGTCGCCGTCGCGCGACACCGTCTCGAGGCCCAGCCCGGTGAGCGCGGCCACCTGTTCGTCCGGCGCAACCGCGATGCCCAGCAGCGCGTCGGTACGGGCGAAGCGCAGTGTAATTTCCGCCGGGATGGCAGGCGCCGGGTAGGCGTCGACGCAGCCCTTGGCCAAGCGGCCTCCGGCGGTCTCGATGATGAGTTGCGCGGCGCGTTGGCTGACCCAGTCGCAGCAGTCCGGATCGCAGCCGCGCTCGAACCGGTACGACGCGTCGGTGCTGATGCCCAGGCGCTTGGCCGTCGCACGAATGTTTTGCGGGTTAAAATAGGCGCACTCGATCAGCACATCCTCGGTGCCGGTGGCGATCTCGCTGTTGAGCCCGCCCATAATGCCGGCGAGGGCGATGCCCTTGGTCTCGTCGGCGATCATCAGCACATCGCCGGTCAGCTCGTGTTCCTTCTCATCGAGCGTGATGAATTTTTCGCCGTCAGCGGCGTCGCGTACGACGATAACCGGCTTGGCCGCGCCGTCCGCCTTGGCGAGCAGATGGTAGTCGAAGGCGTGCAGCGGTTGGCCGGTCTCGAGCATCACGTAGTTCGTCACGTCGACCACGTTGTTGATGCTGCGAATGCCGACCCGCTCGAGTGTGTCGCGCAGCCAGCCCGGGCTGGGGCCAACCGTCACGCCGCGAACGACGCGCGCGTTGTAGCGTGGGCCATGCGCGGCGTTGTCGAGCCGTACATCGACCAGCGCCGAGGTGTCGTCGTCACCCGTCGGCAGATCGGGAATCTCCGGCAGTCGCAGCGGCTTGCCGGTGAGCGCGCTGATTTCGCGGGCAATTCCGATGACGCTGTTCCAGTCCGGCCGGTTCGGTGTCACCTCCAGGTCGTACACCACATCGTCGCCGCTGCGGCCCAAATGCTCGGCAAACGACTGGCCGACCTGCGCGTCGCTTGGCAGAAGCATCAGCCCGGCCGCGTCATCGGCGAGGCCCAGTTCCTTCGATGAACACATCATGCCGTGCGACTCGACGCCACGGATTTTCCCGACCTTGATCTTGAACGGTTTCGCGCCCGGCTCGGTGGGCATCTCACAGCCGGGCGTCGCCAACGGAACCTTGCTGCCAACCTCGAAATTCGTCGCGCCGCAGACGATCTGCCGCTCGACCGTGCCGTCATTCACCTTGCACAGCGACAGGCGGTCGGCATCGGGGTGCGGCGCCTTCTCCAGCACCTCGGCGACCACGATGCCGTCAAACCCGCCGGACACCTTCTCGACGCCCTCGACCTCGAGGCCGATCATCGTCAGCCGCTCGGCCAGTTCGTCGGGCGACCAGTCAAAGTCAACGTACTGCTTGAGCCAGTTGTAGGTTACTTTCATTCCACAGGGAAACCGGCGAAAACCGGGACGCCGCACAGTAGGCGAACCACGCCAAAATGCGATTGAATTCTTGGCGGGGTGCGGCGTCACAAATCCTTTGCCATCGCTGGGAGATGGTGAAAAACTCCCTGCCTTTGTGATTTTTATGCGACTTAACTTTCAGTTTTTAGGGACGATTGCAGCCATTTTCGCCGCCGGCCTGCCTCAACCATCAACCGCAGAAGAACCTGCCGGTGACGGCGGAAAGGGCGTGCTCGAGGGCCACTCCTACCACGGCGAGGCGTTCAACGAGGGACCGCGCTCGAGCGCCTACCTCATGAACGGCATGGGGCGCGTGCGGTTCCCTGTCACGACCACTGTGCGGGAGGCGCAGTTGTTCTTCACACAGGGCGTCGCGCAACTTCACGGCTTCTGGTACTTCGAGGCCGAGCGGAGTTTCCGGCAGGCGGCGATGCTCGACCCGGACTGCGCCATGGCCTACTGGGGCATGGCCGTGGCCAACCGCGCCAACGACAAGCGCGCCCAGGGCTTCATCGCTGAGGCCAAAAAACGACGGGCCGCCACGACCAAGCGGGAGCAGCTCTGGATCGACAGCGAGGCCAACTACTGGGCTGACACCAAGAAGGCCAAGAAGGATCGCCGCCGCAAAATGATCCGCGACCTCGAAACGATCATTCACGAATACCCGGACGACATCGAAGCCAAGGCGTTCCTCGCGGTCTGGATGTGGGAGAGCAGCCGAAACGGGCTGCCCATCCACAGTCACGGTGCCGTCAACGCGCTGATCGAGGACGTGCTCGACATCGAGCCGATGCACCCCTGCCACCACTTCCGCATCCATCTTTGGGACTACGAAAAGGCGGAACGCGCCCTCGCCTCCGCCGCACGTTGCGGGCAGGGCTCGCCCGGCATCGCCCACATGTGGCACATGCCGGGGCATATCTACTCCAAGCTCAAGCGGTATCACGACTCCGCCTGGCAGCAGGAAGCCAGCGCCCGCGTGGACCATGCCCACATGATGCGCGACCGCGTCATGCCGGACCAGATTCACAACTTCGCCCACAACAACGAATGGCTCATCCGCAACCTCAACCACCTTGGCCGGGNCAGTGACGCCGTGGCGCTCGCGCGCAACATGATCGAGCTGCCGCGCCACCCGAAATACAACTCGCTGGCCAAGCCGGGCGCGCCTACCGAGTTCGGCAAACGTGGCAGCGCCCGCTACGGCCGCACGCGCCTGCTCGAGACGCTGCTACGCTACGAAATGTGGGAGGAAATCATTGATGCCTCGCAAACCGTCTACCTCGAGCCGACCACCATCCCGGAGGAACAGGCCAAGCGCTTGGCCGCCGTTGGCGCGGCCCATTACGCGCTTGGCCAAGCGGAGAAAGGCGCCGGGGTTCTCGGCCAATTCGGCGACCTTGAGGATGCAGTGAAGGAACGCAAACGCGCCGCCTTGGCCAAGGCCGAAAAGGAGGCCAAGAAAGGCAAAAAGAACGAGAAGGAAACCAAAAAGGCCCGCGAAAACGCGGTGAAACCGTTCGACGACCGCCTCAAGACAATCCACCAATACCGGGCCGAACTCCTCGCCTACCAGGCCGTGGAGGACGGTGATGCCGATGCATTCAAGCAGCAGATCGCCAAGGCCGGCAAACTGTCGCACGGGCGGAAGTCACAACTCCACCTGCAGATCGGCGACAAAGCGGAGGCCGTAAAACTCGCTGCCAAGGCCGCCCGCACAGAGGCCCAGGTGCAGCCTCTGGCCAACCACGCTGACATCCTCTGGCGTAGCGGCAAAGAGAAGGAAGCCATCGAGCAGTTCAAAAAACTGCGCGGCCTCTCCGCGCACCTCGACATCGAGCGCGCCGTCTTTCAACGGCTGGCACCCATCGCCCAAAAGCTTGGCCTACCGGACGACTGGCGCGTGGCCTTCCAGCCGGCCAACGACATCGGTGACCGACCGTCACTCGACACGCTGGGCCCATTTCGCTGGACTCCTTCACCCGCACCCCGCTGGGAACTGACTGATGGCCAGGGTAAACAACACTCCCTGGCCGACTACGCCGGCCGGCCGGTCATCATTATTTTCTATCTCGGCAAAGGCTGTGCGCACTGCATCGAGCAACTCGGCATCTTCGCGCCCGAGACCGACCGATTCCGCGAGGCCAGCATCGACCTTATCGCCATCAGCACCGACCACATCGCCGGGCTGCGCGAGACCGTTCAGCAGAACAAGACCGGCGACCCGTTCCCCTTCCCACTCGTTTCGGACGCGTCGCTGAAAGTGTTCCGCCAATACCGCGCCTACGACGATTTCGAGCAGCAGCCGTTGCACGGCACCTTTCTCATCGACCGGCAGGGCCTCGTCCGCTGGCAGGACATCAGCCACGAACCGTTCACCAAGGTCGACTTCCTGCTGCGGGAATCCAAACGCCTCCTCGCCCAGGACCCACCTCAAGTCTCCCGGCGCTAGACGTCGATTATGTCTTCGTTCTTGGGGTGGTTTGGAGGGGATTGCGGCCGGGTGGACGGGCCGCCGGGTGGGCGGAAGTGACCGACCTGTGCGGCGAATTTCTGTTTTACACGCTCGCGGATGATCGCGCGAAAGCCCGGCACCATCAGGCAGAAACCGGCGAGGTCGGTCAGCAGCCCGGGTGTCAGCAGCACTATGCCGCCGATCAACACCANNAGCCCGTCGATCAACTCGGCCGTCGGCACACGTCCAGCGGCTAGTTCCGACTGGATCCGGGCAAGGATCGAATAGCCCTGGCTCCTGGCCAAGTACGCCCCCCAGGCGCCGGTGAGGACCACGAGCATCAGCGTACTCGACCAGTGTATCCGGCTGCTCACCCACATCAGCAGGATAATCTCCACCATCGGGATGGTAATAAACAGTATGAGAAGTCTTCCGAACATTCCGTCTCAGGCTTGGCCAAGCGCTTGGCCCATGCGTTCGCCGACGCGGGCGTAGGTCTCGAGGCCGTTGGCGGTGTTATCCAGCAGGTCGGCGTCGAACTCGATTCGGCCTTTCTCAAATAGCACCGCCACGCTGGAACCGCCGAAGGCAAAGTAGCCTTTCTCCTCGCCCTTGGCCACCGCCTCGCCGGGCATGTAGGTCTGCCGGATGCCGCCGACCATGGTCGCACCGATCTCGACGAACTGCACTTGGCCAAACTCAGGCGACTCGATCGGCGTGACCACGCGCTTGTTCTCCCAGAATATCGACGGACGCGTGACGAGCGCGATCGGGTTGACCGAGTAGAGCCAGCCGTTGATGAATCGCGGGACGCCGGCTCCGCCCGCGCACGGGAAGTGGAATCGGTGGTAGTCCAACGGGCAGAGGCGCGACAGCAGCATCGAGCCGTCGTCGTAGCGCTTGGCCAAGCCGTCGTCGCCGAGGAACCGTGCGAGGTCGAACGACTGGCTCTTGACGAAAAAATCGGTCTCGGCGGTGATGTCGGCGAACGCCAGGTGCCGCCCGTCCGCCGGAAACACCACCGACCCGGCGGCGGCATCGACCGGACGCGCGCCGGGCTTGAGCTTGCGGTAAAAAAACTAGTTGAACGTATTGTATTCGTCCACCGGTTCGGCGAACTCGCTCTCGTCCAGCCCGTACTGCTCGATGAACGGGCGGATGCGGAGTGAGCTTTTGACCGTGTCCATCCGGCGGCCGTACCAGGCAGAGACGATCCACCGGCGAATGAGCAGCCACTGGGCCAGCCGGCCAAGCGGGTTGCCGTACACCCAGCGCAGCTGCCGCTCGCCGTAGATGGCTTCAGTCTTCACCTCGCCGTCGCGGCGATCGATGTATCGAACCTCCCCGTTGGCCAACTGCTCCTCGACGGTCATGAGCCAACAGGCTACCCGCCCACGAGCCGGTTGAAAAGAAGTGAGCTGCGAGCCGGTTGGTTGGGTCGGCGGGCTACTCGTAAAGCCGGTCGGGGAGAATTGAGCGTTCCCACTGCGAGTTGTCGATGGCGGTGACTCGTTCGAGCGACTCCGGCGTCAGGCCCGCGTCGATCGCCTCGCGCAGGGCCGTGCCGCCGGAGAGGATGTCGATCGGCATCTTTTCGGTCTCGTATTCGTACGGCGGCTGCCGCCAGGCGAACTGCTTCGGCCAGAGCCTGGCAATGCAGCCGATCATCGCGACGGTGAATCGATAGGAGCGCAAAGTCTGGGGATTTGTCGGGTGCAGAAACAGTCCGCCACACGACTGTTGCGCAAACTTTTGAAAAGCCGGCTCGAAGCGGTAAGGTCGCGCAGTCAGCCCGTCGAACCCGAATTCCTCGAGTTCGTTCAGGAGCACCGCAGGATCGATGTACGGCGCGCCGCAAAGCTCAAACGGCGTGGTCGTGCCGCGCCCCTCGGACAGCATGGTGCCTTCCAGCAGGACTTGCCCGGGATACAACAGCACCCCCTCGAGCCGGGGCAAATTCGGCGACGGCGGAATCCACGGTCGGCCATGCTCAGGCCAATACGAGCCGCGACGATAGCCCTCCATCGGCACGCAATGGAGATTCGCGCCAATACCGCAGACGCGGTTGAGGTGTCTCGCGGCTTCGGCCAGCGTGAGACCGTGCCGCATCGGCATCGACACACGGCCGACAAAGCTGGCAAACCCAGGTTCCAGCATCGGCCCCTCGATGATCTCGCCGCCGAGCGGGTTGGGCCGATCGAGCACGACAACGACGATACCATTCTCGGCCGCCGCCTCGAGACAAAGATGCAGCGTCCAGAGATAGGTGTAGACTCGCGTGCCGACGTCCTGCAGGTCGATGACCAAAACATCAAGCGCTTCGAGCATCTCCGGGGTCGGTTTGCGCACGTCGGCGTAAAGACTGTGCACTGGGATCTTCCGCAGCGAATCGAGTCCGTGCGGTGTCTCGATCATGTTGTCCTGCTGCTCGGACCACAGGCCGTGCTGCGGCCCGAACAACGCCGCCAACTGGCCCGGCAAAGTTTTGTCGAGGACAGCGTCGGCCGTGCGAAACTGGGAGTCGACCGACGCCTGGTTCATCACCAACCCGAACCGCGCGCCGCGCAAAATCCCCGGAGGATTGGCAGCACAAACCTCGAGGCCGGGACGAAACTGGGTGTTAAACAGTGTGTTGTGCAATACTCCCGTGCAAAAAGTCACAGTCGAGCCGACCAAGGCGAACCACGGCCAAGCCAGGGGCGTGCCGAACTTGATCGCAGTCATGACGATCAAGCCAACGACCAAACCAACGAGCGCCGAGTTCGTGCTGACTTTGCCCTTGGCCAAGCCGAGAGCGAAGACGCCGAGGATAATCCCGGTCGTGAATCCCTGAATGGCCAGCACGCTGCCGATCACCGACGAGTCGAGCCATTGCCCGGAGATGCCGACGACGATTTGGGCAACGCCGAACGCGATCGTCAGCCACTTGGCCAAGCGCAACCGGGCACGGTCACTGTCCGGCTTGAGGATGTCGTTGACCAGCACCGTGGCGCTGGAATTGAGCGAACTCGACAACGTCGACATCGCCGCCGAGAACAGCGCGCCCAGCACGATGCCAAGCACGCCGACCGGCATATTATCGACAATAAACGTCGCAAAAACCCGGTCACTCTTGGCGAACGGCTCCGGTGGCGGATTTTGGGTGTAATAGGCGTAGAGCGCCGTGCCGATCAGCAGGAAAAAAGCGAACTGCAGCAGCACCACAAACCCGCTCAGTCGCAACGCCAGCGCCGCTTCACCCTGACTGCGCGCGCTCAGGTAACGCTGCACCATTAACTGGTCGACACCGTGAGTACCGATTGCCAACACGCCGCCACCGATCAACCCGGCCCAGAACAGGTAGTTGACAGTAAGGTCGAAATCGAAATGAAAGATTCGCAGTTTGTCGCCGTCCGCCGCGGCACGGGCCAAGTCGGCAACCCTCCCCCAACCACCCTCGATCGAACCAAGCAGGATCCAAAACGCGATCGCCGCGCCCACCATGTACACCACGAACTGGATGAAGTCGGTCCAGATCACCGCGCGGATGCCGCCGGCGAACGTGTAAATGATCGTCGCGATACCGAGGGCGATGATCGCCGTGTTCATGTCGATATCGGCGACATGCTGCAAAACGATCGCGCCGAGGAACAAACGGAAGCCGTCGCCGAGTGTGCGCGTGACGATGAATAACAGGCTCGCGACTCGCTTCACGATGCTGCCGAAATGCCGGTCGAGCACCTCGTACGCCGTGAACAGCTCGCCCGAGAAGTAGCGCGGCAGCAGAATTGAAGACACGATCCACCGGCCGAGAATGTAGCCAAGCGGCAATTGCAGAAAGGCCAAGTCGCCGGTGTAGGCCAAGCCGGGTACGCTCAGGAAAGTGATCGTGCTCGTCTCCGTCGCGACGATCGAGCAAAGCACCGCCCACCACGGCATGCTGCGTCCCCCGACCATGAACTCCGCCGAACTGCGCGTGCCTCGCCCCATCCACATCCCGAACACCACCATGCCCATCAGGTAGGCGCAGAGCAGCGTCGCGTCGATCCAGTGAATGTTCACGGCGGCAGTGTGGGTGCAGAGCCGGAACCGCACAAGCCATACCCCGCTTGGCCAAGCTGCGTTTAAGCTGAAAATAATTGAAACCTTTCGCCGCTTGGCCAGTCTAACATTCGTTCGACTAGAAATCATGAACTCCAAATACCTCTCCAAACTTGGGCTGGGCGGCTTGGCCGGCCTGGCGTGGGCGTTGGCCGGCACGGTCACCGCGGAAAATTGGCCAGGCTGGCGCGGCCCAAACGCGAACGGCGTCGCCCCCGGCGGCAACCCACCGGAGCAGTTTTCCGAGGCAAAAAATGTCCAATGGAAAATCAAGGTGCCCGGCTCCGGCAACTCAACGCCGGTGATCTGGGGAGACCAACTGTTCATCCTCACGGCCGAGAAGACCGGCAAAAAAGTGGCGGCAGCCGAGGGCGGTGAATCGCGCCAACGCAGCCAGGCCAACGAACGGCGGCGGCCAAGCGGCCAGCGGCCCGAGGGCCGTGGACGCAGTGAGCGCGGCTCGCGCGAAGGCGGACGCAACCGTGAACGCGGCAGCCAATCCGGCTTTGGCGGCGGCGGGTTCAACCGGGAGGAGTTTCTCAAGCGGTTTGACAAGGATGGTGACGGCGAGTTGAACGATGCCGAGCGCGATGCGCTGCGTGCAGAGATGCGCCGGCAATTCGGAGGCGAGCGCGGTGGTGAACGCAGTCGGCGCAGCGGGCGGTCCAGCCGAGGACGCGGCGGTTTTGGCGGAGGCGGCAAGCCGACCGAGGAGTATCGATTCGTGCTCCTCTCCCTCGACCGGCACACCGGCAGGGAGAACTGGCGGTCGGTCGCGACGACCGCCGTGCCGCACGAGGGGCATCACCGCGACCACGGCTATGCCTCCGGGTCGCCGGTGACTGATGGCGAACACATCGTCGCCAACTTCGGCTCACGCGGCCTGTTCTGCTTCGACATGAAGGGCAAGCTGCAATGGAAAAAGGATTTCGGAGACATGCGCACCCGCAATAGTTTCGGCGAAGGCACCTCCCCCGCCCTGCACGGCGACACAGTTGTGCTGCTCTGGGATCACGAGGGCGACTCGGCAATCTACGCGCTCGACAAAAAGACCGGCAAGCTGAAATGGAAACAAGACCGGGATGAAGCCACCGGCTGGTGCACCCCGGTGGTCACCTCGCATGACGGGGTGACGCAGGTTATTGTCAACGGCTCTCGCGCCGTCCGCAGTTACCAGCTCAGCGACGGCAAACTGCTTTGGCAATGCAGCGGGCAAACCGCCAATTGCGTCCCCTCGGTTGTTGTGGATGAAGCGTTTGTCTATGCCATGAGCGGCTTTCGCGGCGCGCATGTGGCGGCAATCAAGCTGGGCGGCAGCGGCGACCTGACCGACAGCAAATCCGTCGCCTGGACCGGCAACCGGGGCACACCGTACGTCCCGTCGCCTCTCCTGAGCAACGGCCGAATCTGGTATCTCGCCGGCAACAACGGCATCCTCTCGGTGCGCGACGCCGAGACCGGAAAACTGCTCGTCGAAGGCGAGCGGCTCGACGGCATCAGCGGGGTTTACGCCTCGCCGGTGAGCGCCGGCGGGCGGGTCTACATCGCCGGCCGAAACGGCACCGTCTCCGTGCTAAAGGACAGCGCCAAGCTGGAGCTGCTGGCGACCAACGAACTGGACGACAAGTTCGACTGCTCTCCCGCCATCGTCGGCAACCAGATGTTCCTCCGTGGCAAGGAACACCTCTACTGCATCGCTACCAAATAAACTGGACTATCAGTTTTCTGTACCCGGCCCACTCAAACGTGGGCCGGTTTTTTTAACAAACGAAACAAAGCCCAGGCGACCAACGGCAGTACAGCTAGCAATAGCAGAATCAGGCAGAGAGCGTTCACCTGAGCGTGGTGGCCGTAGTGCAGCAGGTTGAACACCCTCAATGCCAATGTCTCGCCGCCCGGCGGCACGACGAGCACTACCGTCTCGGTATCCCACAGGCATAACAGATAAACCACATACCACACCGCCGCCAACGCCGGACCTGCCTGAGGTAAAAACAGGTGCCGCCAACGCTGCCACCACGGTAACCCGGCGAGGTCGGTGACGGTTTGAAGGTCGGCATCCATCGAAGCCTTGGCCAAGCGTGTCCCCTCCCAGCCGAGTGCGAAGTACCGGAGGCCAAGCGTCAACAGCACGATACCCGGCCCACCGTAAATCCAGCCCAAGCCGGGCCGGTTCAGCAGGAAAATCAGCACCACCCCCAACAACACTCCCGGCAAAAAGAACAGCAACCAGGCCAGACGCAGGCAGGCCCAGCGAGCCGCCGCGAGGCCAAGCGCCGAGACCAGCGTCGCCGTCGCCGCCGAGAACCAAAATGAACTCCAGACTGCCTGCTTCCCGGCCCGGAGCGTGTTCCAAATATCCGTCCATGTCCGCGGGTCGCTCAGCAAATGGCCAAGCGGCAGCAGCACCGACAGCCCGATGGTCAAGCCAGCGACAGTCGTGACAGAGCCAAGCAGCACTTGGCCAAGCCGGCCGCGCAACACCTCCTCCGGCACGCCCGAACTCTCCCAAGGCCAGGCGACCGGCCGGCCCCGCAGCAGCAGCAGCAACCCAAGCGGCAGAGCCGCCAGCACCCAGCCGTACCGCCACGCCAGCGCAAAGTCGTAGCTCGTGCTGAACTGCACCCAGAACTGTGCCGGGAACACCTTCACCTGCAGGATAGCCGGCACCGCGATATTGCTGAACGCAAGCGCGAACACGATCAGCCCGGACTGCCACGCCGCCGGCAGCGTCATCGGCAGCAGCAGCCCCCGCGAGAGAGCCCCGCCGCACAACCCCGGCTCGGCATCGAGCATCTCCGCCGTGAGCCGCTTGAACGCGCCAAGGCACATCAGGCACGGCAGCGGCCAAAGCATCAGCGTCAGCACCCACGCCGCGCCGCCGTGCGAATAGATGTCGAGCGGCAGCCAAGGCTTAAGGACGCCGACGTTTCCCAACAAGCCAAGCCATGCATTGACGACCAAAAACGGCGGCAACGCGAACGCGACGACCGCCCCGACGAGCGCCGCCCAACGCAACAAGCCACGCGACGCGGCAATGAACAACGCCACCAGCCATCCCACCGCGACTGCTGCCAACGCCACCGGCNCAGCCANTGCNAGNCTNTTGAGCAGCAATCCCCANNNCATGTCAGTCGAGGAAGATGGATTGCAGGTCGTCCACGGCCCGCGCGTTCTCCTCGACCAAGCTTGACCAAGCGATCGCAACCGACGGGGGCGTTTCGCCGGGATCGATCGCGCCGGCCTCGGCAAGCGNGATCNGGACGGCCGGCGATTGCAAAAACTGGGCCAAGCGCCTGCCCAAGTCGGGCCTTGGCGCGCCGCGAATATGGCCCAGCGTGTTTCCGATAACCATGCCGTCCGCGCCAAGCGGTAGGCCGGCGATCGGCAGGCCGTTGCGCAGCCCAGCGCGCACATCGTCGGAGTCGGTCAGGCCAAGTGCAACTTCACCGCGGCCAACAAGCTGTACGACCACCGAGTTGCCATCGACCGCCATCACGCCGTTGNCCAGCAACGCGCGACACCACGCCCGCCACCTCACCTCGCCCCAGCGTTGGCGCAACACCTGAAAATGCGTCGCCGTCGTCCCAAACAACGGCAGCGCAATCACCACCCGGCCACGCCACTGCGCGTTGGTCAGCGCGGCCAGGCTCGCCGGCAACTCGGCGCGACTGAGCCGGTTCGTGTTCCAGACCCACTGCCGCGTCCGCGCACCGAACGACTCGATCGGCACGTTGGTTGCAAGCACCCCGCGCGCGGCGAGTTGATGCGTCCGAAACGCCTCATTGTTCCAAAACAGATCGCAGCGGGGATGGTTTTTCTCGGCAATCAGTCGGTTGACCAAGCCAACCGTCTTGACGGCTTCGCTGTCGTAAACGGCGCGCACGCGAACGCCGGTCTCCCGCTCAAAGCGCTGCAAAATAGGCTCTGCATAAACCTGATCCTGCGAGGTGTAAACCGTGACCGAGTCTCCCCCGGACGAACAGCCCACGATCAGCGTGGCAGCGATGAAACTGATGATTTTCAAATTGTCTCTCATGCGGTGCGGCGGTGGTAGAACCACCATTCGAAAAAGATGAACCCGAGGCACAGCATCGCGAACCAGCGCCACGCCTCCTT
Organism: Verrucomicrobiales bacterium; assembly: GCA_002686755.1. Lineage (GTDB taxonomy): Bacteria > Verrucomicrobiota > Verrucomicrobiia > Limisphaerales > UBA1096 > UBA1096. The sequence goes on along the minus strand of NYYJ01000061.1, from coordinate 1,046 downwards.
GTCCGCGCTCACCGGCACGGACGCCTCGACCGTGCCGTACTGGCCCATCTGCAACGACTCGCGCGAACGGATGCGACTCTCGTCCCTGTCGAGCAGGTTCACACAGAACCGAAGCGTGTTCGTGCCGAATGACGCCGTGTACACGCCTTGCTGCGCCGTATCGCCGAAGACCAACTCGCCACCGGCGGTGGTCTTGGTTTCCCGTGTCGAGCCGTCCGGTAACTCGATGGTCACCGGCGTTTCCGCGTTGGCCAGACGCACGTGGAACGGTTCGCCGACTCGAATACCGGTGCGCGCCTCAGGGTTGAGCCAAGCGGCGGCGTTGGCGATAAAAATTGGAAACGAAACCCGCAGCGGCCAAGTGCTGTCGAGCGGGTTGAAGCCGATCCAAACGACGCGTTGGCCGTTGTTTTCGCCAGCGGCCACGAGCGGCGCCGACGGCGACTCGACGAGTGGCGCGAGCCACGTCGGCGGCTTGGCGGTGAGCGACTTGGCCACCTGAACGTTGTCAAAATTGACGAAGCGCAGCAGCGGGTGGCTGCTTTTCCAGTCGACAATCGGCGGCCCGTCGATCGAGCCGCTTGGCCGGAACCAGTTGGTCGACTGCGTCTGGATCGCCAACACGTTGCCGCTTGGCCAAGCGCTTGGCACAACACCGTCCAGCACAACGAAATCCACCGGCGGCGCGGGGTCGGCGAGATTCGCCACGACGGCGAGGTCGAGCTTGGGCACGCTGCGCAGCGCCCGCTCGAGGAACTGGTTGCCCTTCGTGACCAGCAACGCGCGGGTGTCGCGCCGGGCCAAGCTGAGCGCCGAGGCGGTGTTGTCCACGGCAAGCTCATCGTTTTTTTTGATCTGCAAGCGAAAGACGCCGTTCGTGCCGGTGCTCGCGACAAAAACAAGTGACGCCGTGTTGGTCGCGCCAACGCTCAAGCGCCGGTTGCCGACAAGCCGCTCACCGAAAAACAGCGACACGTCGGTCGTAAGCGCGTTGACCGAGGCGTTGGCCACGGTCGCAAACACCGCCTGCTGACCGGGTTGCTCCG
>NYYJ01000060.1 GCA_002686755.1 Verrucomicrobiales bacterium | reverse complement strand
CGGCGAGGACGAGGGCGGTCATGGCCTCGACCATCGGGACGGCGCGCGGCAACACGCACGGGTCGTGACGGCCGCGGCCCTTGAGGGTGGTGTTTTTCACCTGTTCGTCGACGGTGGCCTGCTCGTGCATGACGGTGGCCACCGGCTTGAAGGCGACTCGGAAGTGGACGGTCTCGCCGTTGGAGATGCCGCCCTGCACGCCGCCGGAGTCGTTTTTGGTTGTGCGCACTTTGCCGCGCCTTGATCGCATCGGGTCGTTGTGCTCGCGGCCGGTCTGGGTGATGCCTCCGAAGCCTGAGCCGATCTCGAAGCCCTTGGAGGCGGGCAGGCTGAGCATCGCCTTGGCGAGGTCGGCCTCGAGCCGATCGAACACCGGTTCGCCCCAGCCGACCGGCAGGCCGCGCGCGATGCCCTCGATGATCCCGCCGACGGTGTCGCCGGCCTTGCGGGTGCGCTCGATGAGTCGGATCATTTTCTCGGCGGCGGTGGGGTCGGGGCAGCGGACGATGTTCGCCTCGACGTCGCGCAGCCGAACCTTGTCGGGGTTAATGTCGGCGACGATTTTTTTGACCTGCCTGACGCAGGCGAGCACCTCGACGCCGTAGCGTTGCTTGAGCAGCTTCTTGGCGACGGCCCCGGCGGCGACGCGGCCGACGGTTTCGCGCGCGCTGGAGCGTCCGCCGCCCTGCCAGTTGCGGAAGCCGAATTTCTGCTGATAGGTGCCGTTCGCCGCGCTCAACCGGACGAACCGCGCGTTCTCCTGTTTCTCCAGCCGCCTGGCCGTCGAGGTAATCCGGTTGCCAACCCGGTACTTCGCCATGTACACTGACGCCGCGCTGACCTTCAGTTTGCGGACAACCTCTCGCACCGGTTTTTCCTGCAGCACATACAGGTCGTAAAGCTGGTATTGCAGCGGGGCCACCTCACCGCGCACCTCCTCCAGCGTCATCGTCAACAGGTTGCGAGCCCACTCCATCTCCCAGATGTTGCCGAACAACGCATTCATATCCGACGGCTCTTCCGGCACCTCATCGCCGGAAAGACGCACCAGCGCCTTGTCCCGCCGGCGCAGCTCGTTTGTCACGCAACTGCGCACGATCCGCAGCAGCCAAGGCTTGAACTGCCGCGTCTGTGCGTCGTGCTCAAACCGGTTGATGTACTTCAGCACCTGCAACGATACCTGCTGTGCAGCATCCTCCGCCTCCCCCTCCTGTAGTCCGGACTGCAGTGCCGTGGCAAAAATCATCCGGCTGTACTTCTCGATAAACTGCTCCCACCCGGCGTCATCATTCTCCCGCAGTCGCGTCAGCATAGTGGTGCGCGTCCGCGAGACCGGCGGGTAAAACTTCCTGTTTTTCGGGTAAGGTTACACGCTCCCCACACCCTACTAAAGCATCCCAGTCGACGAAGCTAACAACAAACCTCCATATTTTTGAAAACCGCGAATACACCCCAATCAAGCTCCTGGCCAAGCCGATTAGGAACCATAAAGCGCACGAAGGACACGAAGATGGGATAAAGCCCCCAATAAACTTCGTGTCCTTCCTTTCTTCGTGGTTAATCCATCCGAGAAATCCGTGTCCCAACCCTCCATTCACCACGAAAACTGTCCATAAACAGCCTAAAAAAAGGGGTTTCGATGAAAAATGAAGAAAGTTGGATAGATTTGCCGTCGAACCNCGCTTCTTTATTGGAACAAGGCGTGCCTCTTGGGGGCGGCCGTGAACTGAAACCAACCATGGGCGGCGCGAAACAGCCGTTTTGAATCGCCCCTTCAACAGAAAAAACTGAAAATGAAAAACAAACTCGGAATGATGTTACAAAAACTAGAAAATACGTATTTGGCAATCTTGAGGACGGTTGTCATTGTGGCGTCGGGGATATTGCTGGCAGGTGCTGTCTTGTTTGGTCTGGGTGCATTGGAAGGCTTTGGTGATGGACCGAGCGACGAAATCAATCCGCCAAATGTTCCTTCCCGCGCAGTAATTAAGAAGATGCTGGAGCCAATATCGATCCCCGAAGAGAATCAACAAACAGGTGAAGGGGCGACACCTTCGCCTGTAACTAGAAATCCAAATCAGAAGCACTACGATTCGGCCGCAAAGACGATTATCGATTTCGTGGTAATGGTATCTGGNGGCACCCAAAGTTTGAACGAACGCCAGATTGGCAACATCATCAAAGGACGATCCGAATCTATTCATGCGGGAACGCAAGAGTTGACAGCAGCGTATGCAGAAGGCATATCAGAGGCTATGAAGATGGTTCTTGCGGACAAAAAGATCGAAGAGTTGGCTCGGAAGTCGTCTCCCGTTGACGTTGTAAATCAGCTTCTTGATACTTTTACAGATGTGTTTAACACTCAAATTGAGGCAGAACAGGGACGAATAACCGTGGCTTTGGAGGAGCACAGCCAAGCACAAGTTGAATCGGTTAGTAATCTATCTATTGCAGCCGTCTGCTTTGGAATGTTCCTTCTTATCGTTTTCCTTTCCATATTCATAAAGATTGAAAGAAACCTTCGCCACATTGATATCAAAAGTCCCGTATGAGCTAAACAATATGTTCGAGCGGACGCCCTCACAGATCGCCGTGCAACCGCAACAGTCAAGTCACGATCGCCATCAAAACTGTATCGATTAATCTCGTTGTTTTTGCGCTAGTTATTTTGCCCTTCTCGGCTTTCTCCCAAGAGGCAAACACTCAATCCACCCGGGAACCTAACGTCCGGAAAACGAGCCCTTCCTCCGACGAACTGTTGGGGTCCATTCTCGGAAGAGCTCGTTTTCCTTTAACTGCATGGCCGGATGACCTACAAGCGCACGAAGAGCACGAAGAACGGGAGAAAGGCCCAAAAAACTTCGTGTCCTTCCTTTCTTCGTGGTTAATCAAAAACCAAGCGCTTGGCCAAGCGTGTTGACGTTCTAACGTTGTAGCGTTAAGGTGCCTCTGTGAGTACGTTAGCCAAACGAGCGACGGTTTATCTCGATCCTGCGATTCACAGGGCTTTGCAGTTGCAGTCCATCCAGACGTCGAGATCGGTTTCCAAACTGATCAACGATGCAGTCCGGGCGGAGTTGGCGGAGGATGTGGAGGATCTCGCCGCTTTTGAAGAACGCGCCAACGAGCCGACGCTCGACTTCGAGACCTTTGTCAAGGAATTGAAACGGGATGGGACGATATAAGATCGTTCTCAGGAAGTCGGTCGCGAAGGATTTAACGGGGATACCCAAAAAGGAGGCGCGCCGCATCGTGTCCGCCATCAGGGCGCTGGCCGAAGATCCGCGTCCGCCCGGAAGCAAAAAGCTGTCGGGCCAGGAGCGGTATCGGATTCGGCAGGGCAGATACCGCGTCCTTTATTCGATCGATGATGATGTATTGATCGTCACTGTCGTTCGCGTGGGGAACCGGCGCGATGTCTACCGATAAAGGCGATGAGGTGAACCACTGAAAGCACGGAAAAAGAGGGTTCGGATTTTTCAAGGCGCGTACCCGGAACATTCCGCTTCTGTGTATTCCGTGGTATCTCCCAGCGCTTGGCCAAGCGGGATTAGAACCACGAAGAACACGAAGAACGGGAGAAAAGCCCCAACAAAAACTTCGCGACCTTCCTTTCTTCGTGGTTGATTAAAAACCAAACGCTTGGCCAAGGGCTTGGTTTACCACTCGTTTTGGGCGCGGTGGCGGAGGGCGTGGTCGGCGAGGACGAGGGCGGTCATGGCCTCGACCATCGGGACGGCGCGCGGCAACACGCACGGGTCGTGACGGCCGCGGCCCTTGAGGGTGGTGTTTTTCAACTGTTCGTCGACGGTGTCCTGCTCATGCATGACGGTGGCCACCGGCTTGAAGGCAACTCGGAAGTGGACAGTTTCGCCGTTGGAGATGCCGCCCTGTACGCCACCGGAGTCGTGTTTGGTCGTGCGCACTTTGCCGCGCCTTGATCGCATCGGGTCGTTGTGCTCGCGGCCGGTCTGGGTGATGCCTCCGAAGCCTGAGCCGATCTCGAAGCCCTTGGAGGCGGGCAGGCTGAGCATCGCCTTGGCGAGGTCGGCCTCGAGCCGATCGAACACCGGTTCGCCCCAGCCGACCGGCAGGCCGCGCGCGATGCCCTCGATAATCCCGCCGACGGTGTCGCCGGCCTTGCGGGTGCGCTCGATGAGTCGGATCATTTTCTCGGCGGCGGTGGGGTCGGGGCAGCGGACGATGTTCGCCTCGACGTCGCGCAGCCGAACCTTGTCGGGGTTAATGTCGGCGACGATTTTTTTGACCTGCCTGACGCAGGCGAGCACCTCGACGCCGTAGCGTTGCTTGAGCAGCTTCTTGGCGACGGCCCCGGCGGCGACGCGGCCGACGGTTTCGCGCGCGCTGGAGCGTCCGCCGCCCTGCCAGTTGCGGAAGCCAAATTTCTGCTGGTAGGTGTAGTCGGCGTGAGAGGGGCGGAACTTGGTTTTCATTTCCGCGTAAGCCTCGGGGCGGAAGTCGTTGTTGTGCACCATCATCAGGATGGGGGTGCCGAGGGTTTTGCCCTCGAAGGTCCCGGAGAGGATTTGCACGCGGTCGGCCTCGTCGCGCGGGGTGACGATTTTGGACTGGCCGGGGCGCCGTCGGTCGAGGTCGGGCTGGATATCGGACTCGCTCAACTCGAGTCGCGGTGGGCAGCCGTCGAGCACAACGCCAACGCCGCCGCCGTGGGATTCGCCCCAGGTGGTGATGCGGAACAGATGGCCAAACGTGTTTGGCATGCGCCCATTGTGCGTGAAAACGGTGCGCGTGGCAAATCGGGCCGAGCCAACAAAAAGGCTGGCGGCGATTCGGGGATTTCGCAACAGTGGGGGCGCGATGTCCGAGAGAGTGAGTTATTTGGGTGCTTTGCTTGTGGTGCTGGCCTGTGTCGGCGGTGGCTTGCGTTTGGCCAAGGCGGCGGAGCCGGGGGAGGTCGTGGGGCATTGGCTCCTCGAGCCAGGTCGGTTGGTGGAGGGCCGACTCAAGGCGTTGGCCGGGCCGGACGGCACGCCGGATGGGCTGGGCCGCTCGGTCCGCTTTGTCGCCTCGCCGGGGCCGGGCCATGCGGAGTTTTTGGGACAGCGCTCCCGCATCGAGTTGTCCCCCAACATCGCGGACCTCGGGTTGCCCAGGCGTGAGTTGACGGTCGAGGCGTGGGTAAGCGTCGGGAAGCCGATGCAGTGGGGCGGCATCATCGGGGCACTTCAGGATAACGGTACTTATGAGAAGGGGTGGCTGCTCGGCTTCCGCAACGATCGGTTTTGTTTCGCCGTGAACAGTGTGGGCCAAAAGTCGCTGACGTACCTGACGGCGGATCGGGCGTTCGAGCCGGACCGGTGGTATCATGTGGCCGGAGTGTATGACGGCACGACGCAGCGGCTTTACATCGACGGCGAACTGGCCGGAGAGTCGACCGACCAAAAGGGTGAAATCGTCTACCCGCCGAAGGCGTGGATGACGCTCGGCGCGTATCAGGATGACGACGAGTTTTTCTCCATGACCGGCCGGTTGCATGAGGTGCGGCTGCTCGGGAGCGCGTTGTCCGCGGCGGAGATCGCCAAGCACCACTTGGCCAAGCGCGACGCTTTTCCCAAGCCGAAACCAAAACCGAAGCCGTTGGCGATCGCCTACGGGCCGTTCGTCGACTGGGTGGATCGGACGACGGCCACGCTCAGTTGGGAGGTGGACGAGCCGATGAAGGGTCGCGTCCGTTGGTCGATGCCAAGCGGGCAAACTGTTGAGTTAACCAGTGGGCAGACCGGCACGCGCCATCTGGTCACGTTGCGCGACCTCGTGCTGGACGGCGAGTACCGATATCAGATTCTTGGAAGCGCGGCCGGCGTGCCGGTGCAAAGCAAACCGTACAAGTTTGACTCCTCATTTTACTATAGGCTTCCCGCCGCGCCGCTTGGCCAAGCGGGTGACAGTAAGCGGCCTAACCTCCCCGGCTTGGCTGGGCAGATTCTGGAACTGGCCGACGCACGCGCCGGGTACGCCCTAGTGATGGGCGGCGTGGACGGCAGCCTTGCGCTGGAACTGGTTCGGCAATCCGACCTGCAGGTTGTCGTGCTCGAGCAGGACGCCGACAGGGTGAAGGCCATCCGCGCCGCGTTGGACGAAGCCGGCGTGTACGGCGTTCGCGCCTCGGTGCTGGTCGGTTCGCTGGGCGAGCGGACGCTTGGCCCGATGCTGTTCAACTTGATCGTCTCGGAGAGGCATCTGCTCGGCGGCGAACTGCCGCCCGCGACAGGCGCGGAGGCGTTGCGTAGCCTTGCCCCGTCCGGTGGCACGCTTGTGCTTGGCCCGGCGGGTGAACTTGGCCAAGCGCAACGGTGGCTTGGCCAAGCGGGGAGCCGCTTGGTTCGGTCTGACGACGGCAAGGCGCGTTGGCTCGTCCACGAGCGTCCGCGCTTGGCCGGGGCCGGTGAATGGACGCACCAATACGGCAACGCCCAGAACACCTCCTGCAGCGGCGACGACCTCGTAAAGGGCGAGATGGGCGTCAAGTGGTGGGGCCAACCGGGCCCGCGCCCGATGCCGGACCGCGGCCCGCGCAACCCTGCGCCGCTCTCGGCCGACGGCCGGTTGTTCATCCAGGGCGACCGGATGTTGTTCGGGCTGGACGCCTACAACGGCACGGTGCTGTGGAGTTTCTCCAGCCCGGAGATGCGCCGCGCCAACATCCCGCGGGACAGCAGCAACATGGTCGCCGCCGGGGAGCGACTTTACCTCGTGCAGGGTCGCTCCTGCATCGGCATCGACGGGGCGACAGGCGAGCGGGCGACGCGATTCCAAGTGGACGACGGGTGGAAGCACGACTGGTCATTCCTTGCGACGGTGGACGATATGCTGATCGGCAGCCGGGTGAAGCGCGGCGCGGTCTACCTCGGCGACGACGGGCAATGGTTTGAAAACTTCGATGCCGGCGACATCAGCCGCGTGACGAGCGACCGGCTGTTTGGCGTTGATCCGAAGAGCGGTAGTCGTGCGTGGGAGTACATCGGCGGGGCGATTGTTAACTCCACGATCACGATCGGGGACGGGGTGGTCTACTTCATCGAGAGCCGCGCCGAAGCGGCGGTGGAGAAGGCCGGAACCATTCAGCCGATCCATCGACTGGGAGAGCAGCACCTCGTTGCGTTGGATCTCCGCACCGGGAAGCCGCAGTGGGACCGCGCCCACGACTTTTCCAAACTGCAATACATGACCTATCTCGTCTACGCCAACGGGACGCTCGTGGCCACCGGCTCGGACAAAGGGAAGCATTTCCACACCTACGCCATTGCCGCCGTCGAGAAGGCCGTGGAGGCCCAGGACGGCGAGCGGACAATCATTCCGCCGGGCAGTTTGATATGGGAGGATCATCACGCCGCCGGGAAGGATCACCACAGCGGCCACCTGCAACATCCGGTGATCATCGGCAACACGTTTTTCTCCGACCAATGGGCGTTCGATATGCGGACGGGAAAACAGGTCCGGGACGACCTGCCGGAGCGGCGGGGTTGCGGCACCATGTCGGCGAGTAACCACAGCCTGTTTTTCCGGCACTACTTTCACGGCATGTGGAATCTCGACACCAACAAGCGGAGCCAGTTTGAGGGCATCCGGAGCGGTTGCTGGCTGGGCCTGATCCCGGCGGGCGGGATGCTGCTCGCGCCGGAATCGAGCGCCGGTTGCTCCTGCACCCACTCCATCCAGACCTCCGTGGGGTATCTGCCAAGAACGATGGAATAGCTTGTTTTTCTCGGAGAAAAGCCCGCAATGGATTATTTTCTAGTTTTCAAAAAAAAACAATTGACATCCTGAGTTTGATCACTACGATCGGCCACCAATTCGCACGGCGTGAGCTCGCAAGCGCTGTCGCGGATATCCACTAAATCTAACATTGCAAGCTCGAATTATCCCCGGGGGGGCTGCAGGTTTCATCAACCTGGTCCCCCCGGATTCTTTTTTTAGGGGCCGGTTTGAAAGCACCGGCTGCGGTGCTTGAGCCGCGTGGTCTTGAATTCCATTTGCAAACCCCGGTCTCAGCGGTACGGTTTCGCCATCACGATGGCGTTCAGGCGGAGTAGGCGTAAGCGGAAAGCAACGTGGATTTACGCGATGGCCGCAATCCTGTTGCTCGCCGCTTGGTCGCAGCGGAGCGCTGGGTTCGCCGCCGAGGCACATTGGGCGTATCAAGCCCCAGTTCGTCCCGAGTTACCGCGCTTGGCCAAGCCGCAACCGGGGGCCAATCCCGTCGATCACTTCATACGGCATCGCTTGGCCAAGCGCAGCATTGCGCCGTCGCCGTTGGCCAAGCCGGAACAACAGGCACGGCGTCTGTTTCTCGACCTGATTGGCCGTCCTCCGCAGCCGGGCGAGGTTGCCGCCTTTCTCGCAGACCCGGGCCAGCGGCAGTACGAATGGATGGTGGATCGGCTGTTGGCCAGTCCGCAGTACGGCGAGAAGTGGGCGCGGCGTTGGCTTGACCTCGCGCGTTACGCCGACTCGAACGGGTTTCAGGCCGACCAGTTGCGCGACAGTTGGGCGTACCGCGACTGGGTGATCGACGCCTTCAACGCCGGTATGCCGTTTGACCAGTTTGCGATCGAGCAACTTGCCGGGGACCTGTTGCCGGGCGCAACGCTTTCGCAACGGATCGCCACCGGTTTTCACCGCACCCCGACCTGCAACGTGGAGGCCGGCGTTCATCCGGAGTCAAACCGTGTCAACCAGGTGGTCGACCGCGTGAACACGACCGGCACGGTGTTTTTGGGCACGACGCTCGAGTGTGCCCAGTGCCACGACCACAAGCATGACCCGTTCACGATGAACGACTACTACCGGATGTTTGCCTTCTTCAACAACACGCCGCTCGAGGTGAAGCAGCAGGGCAAGGGGGTGACGTGGAATTTTTACGGGCCTGCGCTGTCGCTGCCGCTGTCACCGGAGAAGCAAGCCCAACGCGCCCGGTTGCAGGAACAAATCGACGCTTGTGAGGTGGAAAAGGAGGCGGCTCAACTTCGGAAACGGCTCAATGCGATCCGGCCGCACACCACGCTCGTGATGGAGGAGATGGCCCGCCCGCGCGATACGCGTCTGCTGTTGCGTGGCGACTACCTGACGCCGGGCGGCGCGGTAGAGGCCGGGACTCCGAGATCGCTGCATTCGTTCGATCCCGCGTTGCCGCTGAACCGGCTTGGCCTGGCCCGGTGGTTGGTCGCCCCGGCCAATCCGTTGACCGCCCGTGTGACGGTGAACCGATGGTGGGCGGTATTCATGGGCCGGGGCATCGTTCCGACGCAGGAGGATTTCGGCACGCAGGGCGAACCGCCGACGCACCGCGCGTTGTTGGACTGGCTGGCGGTGGAGCTTATCGAGAGCGGCTGGTCGATGAAACAGTTGCACCGGCTGATGGTGACAAGCCGTACCTACCGGCAGTCGTCGCGCGTGACTGGCGAGCATCTCGAAAAGGATCCGGCCAACCGATATTTTGCGCGCGCGCCGAGGGTGCGGCTGAGCGCGGAAATGATCCGCGACGCTGCGTTGTCGGCGAGCGGCTTGCTGGCGCACCGGATGCACGGCCCCCCGGTATATCCGCCGCAACCGGCCGGCATCTGGCGTCACGTCGGGCGAAACGCGCCGAAATTCGTGGCCGCCACCGACGAGAACCGTTTCCGCCGCGGGGTGTACGTGGTGTGGCGGCGAGGCGCGCCATACGCCAGTTTCGTGAATTTTGATGCGCCTGACCGCGGCGCCTGCGTGGTCGAGCGACCGCGCACCAACACGCCGCTGCAGGCATTGACGCTGTTGAACGATGAGGCCTATGTCGAGATGGCGCTGGCGCTGGCCGCGCGGATCGTTGCAGAGCCCGGCTTGGCCAATGACGAGGAGCGGATTGGCTTCGCCTTCCGCGTGGTACTCTCCCGCTTGGCCAAGCCGGCGGAGGTCGATTATCTGATGCAGCTCTTGGCCAAGCGCGGTGAGGAACTGGCCGCTCACCCGAAGGCAGCACGGCAACTGGTCGGCGGCGTGAAGGGGTGGCGAATGCCGCCCGGCGTGAAGGCCCGCGACTTGGCCAAGTGGTTCGCCGTGGCCAATGTGCTGCTCAACTTGGATGAGGCAATTACGAAGGGCTGACCAATGGATCGACTGCAACAACGTTTTCTGGCCGAGTCCCGAAGGGAGTTTCTCAAGCACACCGGTGTTGGCATCGGCGCGCTTGGCCTCGCCTCGGTGTTCAATGATCGGCTGTTCGCTGCGCCGTCGGAGCCGGGCCGCGGGGATGCATCGGCTCCGCGTTGGCCGCACGTTGCGCCCCGAGCCAAGAGTGTCATTTACATCCACCTGGTCGGCGGGCCGTCGCAACTAGACTTGTTCGACTCCAAGCCGGAACTGGCCAAGCGCAACGGCGAGAAATGCCCGGACGACATGTTTCAGGACAAACAACTGGCGTTCATCCGGGAACACCCGACGCTGCTCGGCTCTCGGTTTGGCTTCCATCGTCACGGGCAGGGCGGGCTTGAGTTGTCCGAGCACCTGCCGCACTTGGGCTCGGTTGCCGACGACTTGGCGCTGATCCGAACCGTGCGCACCGAGCAATTCAACCACGCGCCAGCGCAGTTGTTCCTGCACACCGGCTTCGAGCGGTTTGGCCGGCCGGGGATCGGCTCGTGGGTGAGTTACGGGCTGGGTTCCGCGAACCGGAATTTGCCCGGCTATGTGGTATTGATCACCGGCAGCGTGGCCGGCGCGGGCAACAGCCTGTGGGGGAGCGGTTTTTTGCCGACGATCCATCAGGGGGTGGAATTTCGGAACCAGGGCGACCCGGTGTTGTTCCTGTCCAATCCGGCCGGTGTCACGCCAAAGAGCCGCCGCGACATTGTCGATGGCGTTAACGCGCTGAATCGGATCGCGCTGGCGGATGTCGGCGACCCGGAGATCGCGACGCGCATCGCGCAGTATGAACTGGCGTACCGCATGCAGAGCAGCGTGCCGGAGTTGATGGACATCCGCCGCGAGTCGGCGGCGACCCTCGAGGCGTATGGGGCGAAACCGGGCAAGGCCAGCCTCGCGAATAATTGCCTGCTGGCGCGGCGGCTTGTTGAGAAGGGCGTGCGCTTTGTCCAGTTGTTTGATCAGGGCTGGGATCACCACAGCGGCCTGTTCAAGAGTCTCCCCAACAAGGCACGCCAACTTGACCGGCCGGTGGCGGCGCTGATCGCTGACCTGAGGGAACGCGGCTTGTTGGATGAAACCTTGGTCGTGATTGGGGCGGAGTTTGGGCGCACTCCGATGCTGCAGGGCCGGAGCAACGGGGGCGCGCCGAACAACGTCGGGCGTGACCATCATCGCGAGGCCTACAGTGTGTTGCTCGCGGGCGGTGGCGTCCGGGGCGGCATCACGCACGGCCGGACGGATGAACTCGGCTATGGGCCGGTGGAGAATCCGGTGCACATTCACGACCTCAACGCCACCATCCTGCACCTGCTCGGCCTCGATCACGAGCGCTTGACCTACCGGGTGCAGGGCCGGCACTTTCGTCTGACTGACGTGCACGGCGAGATCGTGAACGGAATCCTTGCATGAATGGTTTGTCCCGATGAATTCAATAATTGTTAGGGCTGCGCTGGGTTGCGCGGCGTTGTGGATGGCGACTGTCAACGTGACGGCGGGAGATGTGGAGATCATTGCGCACCGAGGCGCGTCGCATGACGCACCGGAAAACACGCTGGAGTCGGTCCGGCTGGGCTGGGAGCAGGGTGCGGATGCGGTGGAGGTGGATGTCTATTTGTCAAAAGATGGCCACATCGTGGTGCATCACGATGATACCACCAAGAAACTGGCCGGCGTGGACCGCAAGGTTGTGGCCCAGACTTTGGCGGAGTTGCAGCGACTCGATGTCGGGGCGTGGAAGGGGGCAAAGTGGAAGGGTGTCCGCATCCCGAGGCTGGACGACGTCTTGGCGACCATCCCAGAGGGCCGGAGGATGTTCGTCGAGGTGAAGTGTGGCCCGGAGATCGTTCCCGGCTTGGCCAAGGCGTTTAAGCGTTGTGGCAAGAAGCCGGGGCAGCTCGTGGTCATCAGCTTCAACTACGAGGTCGTCAAGCAGGCCAAGGCCACGATGCCGAGGATCGAATGTTTTTACCTGTCCAGTTTCAAGCGGGACGAGGCGACCGGCAAACTCAAGCCAAGCGCGGAGGAACTGATCGTCTTGGCCAAGGCGGCCCGGCTGGAGGGGCTCAACGTCAGCTACAAGGGGTTGGCGGGTACGGCGTTCATCGAGAAGGTCCAGGCAACCGGACTGGAGTTGTTCACGTGGACGGTCAACTCGCCAGTCGAGGCCCGGCGTCTGGCCAAGCTTGGGATCAACGGCATCACGACCGACCGGCCGGCATGGCTGCGGAAGCAGATGAAGTGACGCCGACGCCGGTTAATGCGTAACCTTGGCCAAGCGCCGCGCGTTTAAGGGCCNTTGAGGATGGTGANATTTCCCTGTTGTTTGATGTTNCTGNNGCTGCTGTGNGCTTGGCCAAGCGCNNACGCGCAGGATGCNGACGCTGGAATACGNGGAAGAGTNGAGCNGGNAGATNGNGGNNATNGAGAAGGAGTTGTTGGAGGAANTCTCCGTCTGGGATCACTCCNCCAATCTGCGGNTCGGCGGCGGCTACAAGGAGAACGTGACACTGTCGGCATTCGCCGAGGAATCAAGTCCCTTCGTTTCAACCGGGCTGGACTTCATGGCCATCCGGATCCCGCTCGCGGAGGACGGCGTGGAGGTCACGGTTTTCGGCTCACTGGACGACCGGCGCTATATTGACACCGAGGTCGTGGACCGTGAGCAGACCGGCCTGCTTAACGTCAACCTCGAGAAACCGCTCGCGGAGAACTGGTCGCTCGATACAGACATCCGAGTCATCTACATCGACGAGATTTTTGACGCGTCGCTCACCGAGGACGACATCGGCACCGTGCAGGTGGTGGGGAAACAAATCAGCCTCGTACCGGCGCTGCGTCGCGATCTGCCCGGCAACACGTGGATCGAGGCCGGCCCGGAAGTCACCCGCCAATATTTCGCCGAACCGCTGGATGATTACCTGGAAATTGGGGGGCGACTGTCCGCTGGCGTGGACTACGGTTTTCAATCCAAACTGTTTCTTTATGCGGAGACGTTGAGGCGCGATTACGACACGCGCAGCCAGCGCGATGAGATCGGGTTTTACATCCCGGACTCCGACCTGAGCTACGACCGGCCGGAATATGGCGTCGAATGGGCCCATTACTGGGACAGCGATCGTCGGCTCCGGATGAGAACCCGCTGGTCGATGCTCGAGAACGAAGACAGCGGTTCCGGGTATTTCGATTACCGCCGCGAGCGCGTGTCACACGGCTGGCGCTATCGCGGTGAGTCGTTGAGCCTTGCGGCGACCGTGCGCAAGGCCACCTACGAATACGCCCTCCAGCGATCCGCCGATTTTCTCGATGTCCGAGCCCGCGCCGACCTGTCGTGGGACATCACGCTTGGCTACGAGTACAATGACCACCTGACGTTCCAATTGGGATACGAGCAGGAGAGCATCAACTCCAACGTCCCGCAGGACGAGTACCGCTACCGCATCGTCACCGCCGGCATCGACTGGGAATTTTAGCTTATCACTCCCATCCAGCCTCCGCTTCGCGATGCACAAGAATGGGTGCAACTCCAGCAAGACCAGGCTGGTGGATGCCGGATGAAAACTTCAATTCTTGCACATGGGCAACGGGAATTGTACAATTGTTGCAGCCAAACAGGTTGGCAGGGATATGGAATCAGTGAGAGATCGCAGCTTGAAATCCAAGGTGAATGGTCGCCAAATTGTCCAAGATTTGGAGAGGAGCGACCTTTACCAAACGTTCCGCGATGCTTTTGGCGAAATCACTGGGCTTCCGATGGCTATACGCGCCAAGGATTACTGGCACCCACCGATGCTTGGGGAAAAGCGGGAAAATGCCCTTTGTTCTTCGATCGCCCGGGATCCGAAAGCATGTTCCTGCTGTCTGGAAACGCAGTTGAAACTCTTGGAATCCGCGCAGGAACAGGGGCAGTCTGTGGTTTGTTCGCTTGGCATGGTGGACATCGCCGTGCCAATCCACGTTAGCGGCGAATGTGTCGCCTTTCTCTACACCGGGCAACTGTTGCCGCAACCTCCGTCAATCCACGAAGTCAGGCGGGCTTCTGTAAAACTGCAACGGTGGCGTTTGGACATTTCTCTGGAAGCAATCGAGGATAGCTACTTGAGTGCGGTGGTATATTCCGCCCAAAGACAGAAGGCGATTATCCGGTTGCTCACTCAATTTGCGGAACGCCTCTCGGAGCAGGTCAACGCGATGATGATCCGTGCCCGGTTGGAGGAACCGCGCTTCATTTCGATGGCGAAGCAGTACATTCAGTCAAATATCACGGAACATATCCGGTTGGAGGACATTGCGAGACACCTCAACATCAGCCCGTTTTATTTATGCCGACAGTTCAAGAAGCATACCAAGCTGCGGATCACCGAGTATCTCTCTCGGGTGCGTGTGGAGAGGGCCAAAAAACTGTTACTGGATCCGAACCGACGGGTGAGCGAAGTGGCCTTTGAGGCTGGGTTTCAATCGCTCCCGCACTTCAATCGCTCATTCAAGCGCATCGTCGGAGCGACGCCGACGGTGTGGCGGCAGCGGCTCACCTTGAATCTTCCGGCCTGAGCCGTCCCTGCCGGGCAAAATTCGAGCCAGGTGCGACAGCATTCGAGAAGCCCATTTCTGGATGGGAATTCACCTTTGAATAGGTGGCGATTCGGAATATAGCGGTAAGGAGCGCTAGAAAACTGCTAGCTGTGGTTGTCGCCGGTTTGTCATCGGGGGTTGGTGCGCAGGATCATGGTGACGGCTGTCTGAAGTGCCATCAAGGCATCGAAAACATCCGCGAGGAAGGCGGCCAAATGCTCGAGGCGATTCGCGCAATGGGGAAGGCCTTCGGCGATTCCCACGGGTGTGTTGTCTGTCACGGGGGAACGCCCGGCGCGGAGACCAAGGAGGAGGCACACCGCCGGGGTTCCCCGGCGGCATTGGCTGCGGTTGGCCCCACCAAATTTTACCCGGACCCGGGCAGCATGACGGTTGCCCATCGCACCTGCGGCATGTGCCACCCTTCGCATCCGTATCGGCTTGAGAGGGCCTGTCCCCTGTAGATTTCACGCTGTCGAGCGTGTCGAAGTAACCGAGTCGGAGCACATCGAGTTGATGAACAAGTTGCTTCGAACCTACATCGGGCGAGACTGTACAGGCATTTTGGCCGTGACAAGGAGGCCATGGACGAGGTGAACACGTTGATCGAGGCTCATCCTGAGATAATCGAGGCGAGGTTTGAAAGAGCCACCCTCCGCCACCTTCAGGGGGCTTTCCGCTTGGCCTTGACGGGATACAGTGAATGCATTCGGCTCAAGCCGTCCATGGCGGCCGCCTATTTCAACCGCGCGACGACTTACGAAAAGTTGGGCGAACCGGCCAAGGCGAGGATTGACTGGAACCGGTTTGGCCAACTGACGAGGTCAAGCGAGGGTAGGAAACTGGCCATCAGTCGCTTGGCCAAGTTGCAGGAATCCGTCAATAAACCTTCAGGAGAAACCACTCATGAAAAGTAACACTCCGGGTTCCCCGGTAAAAATGAAATTGAAAGTGGGCCAAGTCGTTGGCATCGCGTGGATGATGGTCGCCGCGCTTGGCCAAGCGGCTGCGTCGGAGGATGAGGCAGGAACCCTTTTCTGGCGGGGTGACTTGCGTCTTCGCTATGAGTCGGATTTTGACGGCACGGGAGTCGACGACCGGCATCGCGGAAGGATGCGCGCCCGGGTTGGAGCGGACTATCAGTTCAATCCGTCCACGAAACTGGGAGCCCGTCTTCGTACGGGGAACAGGCATAGCCAGCAGTCAGCGCTTCTGACCTTTGTGAATGATCAGGGCGCGGACAACGATCCGTTGGACTTTGTCCTGGATCAACTTTATGTCGCATTCGACGGAAGCGGTTGGAACGCCTGGGCGGGGCGGAATGCCTTCCCGTTCTGGAAACAGAACGAGCTTTTTTGGGATGATGACGTCACGCTGACGGGGGCGTCGGGGGATATTAATCTGATGAAGAGCCCGGGCAATCTCACCGGCTCAGTTGGAGTCTTCAAACTTCCGGATGGTGGATACGGGTTGCATGGCCTGATGAGCGCCGGACAGATAATGTACAGAGTGGATTTGGCTGAGACGGTTCGGCTCACTAGCTCGGCAGGAATCTATCGCATGGACGGGCGAGAGGGGGCGTCATACCTCCGTAACGGGAATGGCGCACGAGATTACCTGATCGGGTCAATCAGCCTTCAATTGAAGTGCAATTTGGGCGGTATGCCGGTTGCCCTCGGGGCGGATTGTTATTCGAACTTAGAGGATTACAGTCCTGAATCCCCCGATTCGTTCACGGCGATGCATCATGATGAAAAGGACGGATATGTCCTATCGATCGTGGTTGGCGGCCTTGATGAGCCGGGGGATTGGTTGCTAGGATATTACAATGCCCGGATCGAGGCGCTGGCAGTGAACGCCTCATTCGCGCAGGATGACTGGCTCCGGTTTGGCGGGAGGAATGGGCAGACGGACTCGAGCGACTTCAAGGGTCACGAATTTCGGATCGCGCGAGCGATCTCGGAGAGTCTGAACCTGACTGCTCGGTATTTCGTGGTTGATGCCCTATCCGGTGTCCGGGGCAGCAACCGGTTTCGGCTGGATCTCAACTGGGCTTTTTAGAGAGTACTCCATCAGTTTGTGTTCAAGATTGGCTAACTTTTTCGCAAGAATCGAAAAGCCATCCTAAGCCCCATCGGTACGCTCTGGCGGAGGGCAATCCTCCCGATACCAGACCATGGCAACATCAGCAGAGCGTAAGGCAATCGTACAAAGTCACCCTAGTCCAGCCAACTCCTCCACTTTTTGGGGCAAGTACATCTTTTCGAGCGATCATAAGGTGATTGGTATTCAATACGGTTTTGCGGGACTGTTCTTCTTGCTGTTCGGTTTTTTTCTGGTGTTGGTGATGCGTTGGCAGATGGCCTATCCGGGAAGCCCGGTACCGTTTGTGGGCGGGCTGTTGGAGAAGGCGATGGGGGAACCCGCGGAGGGAGGGGTGGTCTCCGCACAGTTGTACAACATGTTTGGCGCCATGCATGGCACGATCATGGTGTTCATGGGAGTGGTGCCGGTGGCCTTCGCCGGGTTTGGTAATTACTTTGTGCCGTTGCAGATTGGCGCTCCGGACATGGCTTTCCCGAGGCTCAACATGGCTAGTTTTTGGCTGTTTTTTATGGCTTGTATTACCATGTCCGTCAGTTTTGTGATACCTGGGGGACCGGCTCAGGCCGGGTGGACCGCCTACTCACCGCTGGCCACAACAATTCCCACGGACGGTCAGACCATCTGGCTGATTGGCATGGTGTTGTTGATCACCTCCTCCCTGCTGGGGGCGGTAAATTTTCTGGTCACCATCATTCAGATGCGCGCCCCGGGGATGAGTTGGCTGCGCCTTCCGTTCTTCGTCTGGACGCAATTGATCACAGCGTTACTGCTCCTCCTCGCATTTCCACCGCTTGAAGCTGCCGGTTTGCTGCAGTTGATGGACAAGGTTCTGGAGACCAGTTTTTTCATCCCGTCAGGGTTGCTGGTATCGGGACAGGAACTGAGCCAGAGCGGCGGAGGCAATCCTCTGTTGTGGCAGCACTTGTTTTGGTTCCTGGGGCATCCAGAGGTGTATGTCCTGTTGCTGCCGGCCATCGGGATTATAACGGAGGTCATCGCCAACAACACGCGCAAGCCGATCTGGGGATACAAGTACATGGTGGCGTCCGTCATAGTACTGGCGTTTGTGTCGTTTTTCGTCTGGGCGCATCACATGTACCTTACGGGAATGGGAACGGTGATTAGCTCCTTTTTCCAGACGACCACCATGATCATCAGCATCCCGTCGGTTATTATCCTTAGCTGTCTGCTGGTGACCCTCTGGGGTGGGGCCATACGGTTTAACACGGCGATGTTGTTTGCGCTCGCTTTCCTCCCCATGTTCGGCATCGGGGGGCTGACCGGGCTTCCATTGGGCATCAGCATGACCGACGTGGCACTGCATGACAGCTACTATGTCATTGGGCATTTTCATTACGTGGTTGCGCCCGGAATCTTGTTCGGGTTGTTCGCTGGGGTGTATTACTGGTTTCCCAAAATGACTGGCCGGTTGATGGATGAGCGGTTGGGTCGAATGCATTTCTGGGCCACTCTTATTTTCATGAACGTGGTTTTCCTGCCGATGTTCGCACAGGGCATGGCCGGGATGAGTCGGCGTATGGCGGACGGCGGGGCGACCTATGCGCTAAGCAACAACCCGGCGATCACGACCGGCGCCTTCTCGGACCTGATTATGGAGTTGAACGTCTACATGACCGCCGGGGCCGTCTGCCTCATTGTCGCCCAATTGCCGTTCATCGTGAATTTGTTCGTCAGCCTCAAAAAAGGGATGCTTGTGACAAGCGACAATCCATGGGACGCGACGACGCTTGAATGGGAGACCCCGACACCGCCCGGCCATGGGAACTTTGTGTCACCGGTAAAGGTATTTCGCCCTCCCTATGAATACAGTGTGCCTCAACACGACAAAGACTATTTGCCCCAATCCCAACCTGGGAGTTGATGGAGGCTCAACGCAAGGAGGGGGGAGGCGCGGTCATCCTGCCAAGGGATTCCCGGAATTGGGACATATCCTTGATCACGTCGCCCATCAGGCAGTCGATTAGTTCTGCTTTTTGTTCTGGGTAACGCTTGGCAAAGGCACCGAAACTAAACTCGGGATCGTTCATATCCTCGAAGAGAGCGTCCGTTTCATCGACCAAGCCCACACTGACGATGTCATCCGGCAGGGGGATGTCCCAAAACCATCCGTCCTTGTGTATTCGGTAAATGGTGGTTTCCCCGGCATCAATCCCGGGCAGCCGGGCACCGTGTCTATAGTAGCCCCAAATCGATGATTTCTTCAGGCTGGGCACCGGCCGCTTCAGGTTGAGTTGATTCCCCAGCAATGTCGCACGCCCCGAGGCGTCAACGACCACCTTGGCCTTGGTTTCAAGGGGACCGCTGCCGTTTTGCCGGAACATGACGCCGTTCGCGCAGCCATTCTTGAAAAGCACTTTTTCCACATGCGACCCTTTGTGGATGATCACGCCATTCGAGCGCGCATGATCTAGCATCATCCGGTCAAATTCCCCTCGTTCCACCTGCCACGTCACAGCCGGTTCCCCGGCTATTCGTTCTGAGAAATAGAAGGGGTCGCTCTCGGTTCCCTCAGGCGAAACGAATCTAACGCTGTGTTTCCTCGGGAAATCGGATTACCTCAGGGCGGGCAGCAGCCCCAGTTTGTCGAACAGCGAATAGGTGTTTGGAATCAAGGACTCTCCGATGTGATATCGCGGGAATTCATCCCGTTCGAACAGGCAGCATTTGTGTCCCATCTGGACCAGTAAGGTCGCCAAGGCTGTGCCGGCTGGGCCTCCTCCCACAACGGCCACATCGGTCTCGAATTCAGGATCGTATTTCATACATCCATGCCGGACGTGTAGCCATGCACAGTTTCCCAACACATATTGCCCAGCTTGCACTGACTTTGTCCGGGCTTGGCCAAGCGGGGCGGGTTGCAATCGGCTGAATAGAGGGGTATCGTCGGTCGTACTTTTACGAGCGATGCAGCATCACGGGCCAAGGTGGAGTGACCATTTTTTTACGCGGCGCGAGTTTCTCTCCCGCTGCGGCATCGGCATGGGAGGGCTGGCGCTTGGCTCGATGCTGCCCAACGCAACGGCCGCATCGTCGCTCTCGGCGGCGGGGCCGCAATTCAAGCCCAAGGCCAAGCGGGTCATTCACATTTTCCTTAACGGCGGGCCGTCGCATGTCGACACGTTTGACCCCAAGCCGTCCCTGCGAAAATACGCCGGGAAGCTGCTCCCGATGACCAATCTGCGCACCGAGCGCAAGACCGGCGCGGCGTTCCCGTGTCCGTACACCTTCAAGCGGCACGGCCAGAGCGGGACGGAGGTCAGCGAGATTTTTCCGCATACGGCCGAGTGCGTCGACGACATCGCGGTGATCCGCTCGATGCACGCCGACGTGCCCAATCACGAACCGTCGCTCATGTTGATGAACTGCGGTGAGGCGCGCCTCATCCGACCAAGCGTTGGCTCATGGGTGACTTACGGGCTGGGCAGCGAAAACCAGAACCTGCCCGGGTTCATCGTCATGTGCCCCGGTGGCTACCCGATCCAGGAGTCGCAAAACTGGCAATCCGGTTTCCTGCCCGGCATTTACCAAGGCACGCATCTTGACACGCGTCACGCGACCGTCGACAAGCTGATCGAGCACATTCGCAACCGCGGTTTGTCGCTCGCCGAGCAGCGGCGGCAGCTGGATTTCATACAGTCACTCAATCGCCGCCACGCGGCCCGCCGGCAGAAGGACGCGCAACTCGAGGCGCGCATCCAGTCGTTCGAGCTGGCGTACCGCATGCAGATGGAGGCGACCGACGCGTTCGACGTAAATCGCGAACCGAAGCACATCCGCGAACTGTACGGCAAGGGGACGCATGCGCGGCAACTGCTCATTGCGCGGCGGTTGGTCGAGCGCGGCGTGCGGTTCGTGCAGGTGTGGCACGGCTCCGGCCAGCCGTGGGACAATCACGACGACATCGAGGTCAACCACCGCCGCTTGGCCAAGCAGTGCGACCAGGGGATCGGCGCGTTGTTAAAGGACCTCAAGCAGCGGGGATTGCTCGACGAGACGCTCGTGCTTTGGGGCGGGGAATTCGGCCGAACGCCAACGGTTGAGTTGCCGACGCCCGGCGCGAACGCCGGCAAGATCAACGGCCGCGACCATAACCACCACGGCTTCACCATGTGGATGGCCGGCGGCGGGGCCAAGGGCGGCACGGTCTACGGTGCGACCGATGAGTTCGGCTTCCGGGCGGAGGTCAACCGGATGCACGTGCACGACCTGCACGCCACGATGCTGGCGATGCTGGGGTTCGATCACGAAAAGTTCACCTTCCGTCATGCCGGCCGCGACTTCCGCCTGACCGACGTTCACGGCAAGGTCGTTCACGACCTCATCGCCTGACTTCAGTTTATTGTTAACCCCAGAGTTGGCGGTCGAGCGTGCGGTATTGGAGCGTCTCGGAGAGGTGCTCGGAGTTGATGGCGTCCGCGCCGGCGAGGTCGGCGATGGTACGGCTGACCTTCAGGATCCGGTCGTATGCGCGGGCGCTTAGGTTGAGTTCGTTCATCGCCATGCGCAGGAGGTTCTTCGGTTCTTCGGCGAGCGGGCAATGCTGCTTGATGTCGCGGGTCTGCATCCGGGCGTTGCAGGTGACGCGCACGCTGCCGTCGAACCGTTGTTCCTGCCGCTGCCGCGCGGCGATGACCCGCTCGCGGATGGCCGCCGACGGTTCCCCGTCGCGCTTGGCTGTGATTTCCTGAAACTTCACCTGCGGTACCTCGGCATGCAGATCGATCCGGTCGAGCAGCGGCCCGCTGATCCTGCCGAGGTAGTTTTGAATCTCTCGCTGCGAACTGCTCGACTCGCCTGGCATTTTGCCGTCCGGCGTCGGGTTCATCGCGGCGACGAGCATGAACGCCGACGGGAACGTCATCGAGCCGGCGGCACGCGAGATGGTCACACTGCCTTCCTCGAGCGGCTGGCGCATTGTCTCGAGGACGTTGCGCTTGAACTCCGGCAATTCGTCGAGGAAGAGCACACCGTGGTGCGCCAGCGAGATTTCGCCCGGTGTCGGGTTGATGTTGCCGCCGAGCAGCCCGGCGTCGCTGACCGTGTGGTGCGGCGCGCGGAACGGCCGCTGGGTGACGAGCGCCTGGCCGGGCTGCAACTGGCCGACAATGCTGTGGACGCGGGTGACCTCTAGCGCCTCCTCGAGCGTGAGCGGCGGCAGGATGCCGGGGAGCCGCTTGGCCAGCATCGATTTGCCGGTGCCGGGCGGGCCGATCATCAGCACGTTGTGCCCCCCGGCGGCGGCGATCTCGAGGGCGCGCTTGACCGATTCCTGCCCCTTTACGTCGGCGAAGTCCGGCCCGTCGATCTCCTGCACGGCAAACAGCTCGGCCATGTCGACCTGCTTCGGCTCGATCGTCTCGCGCCCCTCGAGAAACGCGGCCGCCTCGCGAAGGTTGGCGACGGGGTAGACGTTCAGGCCGTCGACGACGGCGGCCTCGGCGGCGTTTTCGCTTGGCACTAGGATGCCGTCCATGCCAATCGCGCGCGCCTTGAGGGCAATCGGCAGCACGCCCTTGACCGGGCGCACGGCGCCGGTCAGCGCCAGTTCACCAATCATCATCATGCGGTCGAGTTGGTTGGACTCGAGTTGCTCGCTGGCGGCGAGCATTCCGACGCCGATCGACAGGTCGAAGCTTGGCCCCTCCTTGCGGATGTCGGCCGGGGCGAGGTTGATCGTCGTGCGGCCCAGCGGCATCTTGAAGCCGGAATTGCTCAGGGCGGTGGTGACGCGGTCGCGCGACTCGCGCACGGCGGCGTCCGGCAACCCAACGATGATGACGAGCGTCTCGCCGTATCCGTCGTTGACCTCGACCTCGACCGGGTGCGCGGCGATGCCCTGGACGGCGGCGCAATGAATCTTGGCTAACATGGTTTCTGTTTTATTCCGGCTTGGCCTTGCGGGCGACGCGCCTGGCGAATCGCGCCTTGTCGATAACGTTTAGTTTGTGAAGACCGCTGGCGATTTTTTCCCGCTCGTCGAACGCTTCGACCTTGAAAAGGAATTGGCTGCCGTCGGAGCGCAGCACCTGCGCGCGGCAGCGAACCGCTTGGCCAAGCGGGGTGGGGGCGAGGTGTTCGACATCGACCACGGCACCGACGGTGCTCTCGGTTGGCTCGAGGTGAGGGAGCATCGCTTCGCGGGCGGTGTGCTCCATGAACCAGATTAGCCACGGCGTGGCCAGTACCGCCGGCATGCCGTCGTTGGCGAAATCGATCGCGTGCCTGGCCTCGACGACGAAGGTGGATTCAGCGGCTTGGCCGGGTCTGGGGCGGGATTTCATCGCGTTGGTGGGCAGTTCGCTGTCAGGCAACGCCCCATCTAAGCCAAAACCGTCCGCTTGGCCAAGCGCTTGGCATGGAAAATTCTTCTTTTCAAACGCCGGTCAGGCGGGTTGGATTGCCGTTGCCGAGCCAGTTGGCGCCCGGCGCTTGGCCAAGCGGCCATGAAAAAGGTTGAGTTCAACTGAAACATCGCAGTCGGGTTTGGTATGGACGCCATCTCTCGTGCAGGCGCACTATTAACCCCGGCAGCCCAGTGAAAACGGACACCCCATTCAACGCACCTCGACCGTCTGCAAGCGGAGGCTATTCGAGCTGATGAAACTTCTCCCCGCCACCCTCTATTCGCTGGCCAACGGCAAATCAACCGGCCGCCGAAACCTCAGCCAACTTCTCAAGCTGATCGTGATCGTGCTGGTGTTCGTGCTATTCTCCAGCTCGGTGTTTCACTTGCTGATGGAGCGCGAGGGCCGGGGGGCGGAGTTTCAATGGTTCGACGGCATCTACTGGACGATGGTGACCATGACGACGCTGGGCTACGGCGAGATCACGTTCAACTCCGGCTGGGGCAAGCTGTTCTCCATTGGCGTGATGTTGTTCGGGATGATGTCAATGCTCGTCATCCTGCCGTTTGCGTTCATTCGGTTCGCGTACGAGCCGTGGATGGAGGCACAGAATACGGCCCGCACCCCGCGCTCCCTCCCGGAGGATACCGAGGGCCATGTCATCATCACTTATCTCGACCCGGTCAGCCGCGCACTCATCCACAAGCTGGGACAGTACACGATCCCGTACGTCTTGCTCGTCGCGGACAAGGACGAGGCGTTGCGTTTGCACGACCAAGGATTCGCGGTGGCGGTGGGCGACTCCGACGACCCCGAGGCCTACCGCAACGTCCGCGTCGAGCAGGCCGCGATGGTTGTGGCGACCGGCAAAGACGAGGCCAACGCCAACATCGCGTTCACCGTGCGGGAGCTGGTCGACAACAACGTCCGCGTCGTGACCCTGGCCAAGTCGGAGGCGTCGATTGACATTCTTGAGTTGGCCGGGAGCCGCAATGTCATCCGTCTCGGCGAGATGATGGGGCAATTCCTCGCCCGCCGCACCATCGGCAACGACGCCCTCGCGCACGTGATCGGGCATTTCGACGAACTCCTAATCGCCGAGGCAATGGTCATGGGCACGCCGCTCGTCGGCAAGACGCTCGCCGAGTGCAACTTCCGCGAAATGACCCACACCAGCGTGGTCGGCGTTTGGGATCGAGGCGAATACAAGGGCGCCGGCCCGGACACGACCATCAGCGAAAGCACCGTCCTCGTGCTGGCCGGCTCCAAGGAGATGATCCAGAATTATAATCAGGTGTTCTGCATCTACCACGCCGAGGAGTCACACGTGGTCATCATCGGCGGCGGGCGCGTTGGCCGGGCCACGGCGCGCGCCTTGGCCAAGCGCGGGCTGCGCTACACGATCGTCGAGGAGTTGCCGGAGCGCATTCGCAACGAGAAATATTACGTCGAAGGCAGCGCCGCCCGGATCGAGGTGCTCGAGGAGGCCAAAATCAAGGAGGCCTCCACCGTCATCATCACCACCGGCCAGGACGACACCAACATCTATCTCACCCTCTACTGCCGCAAGCTCTGCCCCGACATCCAGATCATCAGCCGGGCCAACACCGAGCGCAACGTCGGCACCCTGCACCGCGCCGGGGCCGACTTCGTCGCATCGTATGCCTCGATGGGGGCGAACATTATTTTCAACCTGCTCAAGCGCAGCGACATCCTCATGGTCGCCGAGGGGTTGAACGTCTTCCGCGTTGAACTGCCGGAGCACCTCGAGGGCCGCACGCTGATCGAGTCCGAGATCCGCCAGCGCACCGGCTGCAGCGTCATCGCCATCCAGCGCGAAGTCGACGGCAGCGACGTGCACCTCATCCACTTCGATCCCTCCGAGCAAATGCGGGAAGGGGACGAGCTTGTGCTCATCGGCGACATCGAATCCGAGGAAGCCTTCATCAAGACCTTCGTCAACCCCGACTGACCGGGTGCGCGCCTCCCCGCGCTTGGCCAAGCGCTTGGTTGCGGGTAGAGGAGCGGGGATATTTCTGCCCTGATTGATCCGTCTCCGGCGCGTCAATGTTTCCGGAGTCGAATGCCTTTGGCCTTCAGTCGGTCAACGAGAACGGCGATGAGGATGACGGCGCCGTAAACGACGCTCTGCATGTGCGCTTCCACGCCGGTGAGGTTCATGCCGTTTCGGATCACACCAATGATGATGACCCCGATCAATGTGCCCAGGATTTTTCCCTGACCGCCGGCCAGGCTGGTGCCCCCGACAACGACAGCGGCTATAACCTGTAGTTCGACCAGGTTGCCGGCTTTTGGATCTCCCGTGACATGCAGTGAGGCTTCCATCACGCCGCCCAGGCCGGCCAGAAGGCCTGTCAGTGTGTACACGAACACCAACACCCATTTGACCGGCACGCCGGAGAGTCGGGCTGCTTCCGGATTGCCGCCGACGGCGTAAATGTAGCGGCCGATCGAGGTGCGCGTCATGAGCACATGGGCGATGGCGAACAGGATCAGCATCAGGATGACCGAGTTGGGAAGCCCTAAGATGTCCCGGCCGCGCCCCAGCCAACCGAATGCCTCGTTTTGGACGACAATCGGTTCCGACTCGGCGAATATGAATGCCAAGCCGCGGGCGCTGAACATGATGCCCAGCGTCGCTATGAATGCCGGGATGCCAAACAGCGTGACCAGCCCGCCGGTAAACAGGCCCACCAGGCCGCAAATCAAAACACCGGCCAGACTGCCGAGCCAAAGGTGCCCAAGCGCCGGGTCGTCTCCTCCCAAGCCGCGAATCGCCAGGGCCGTGATGACGCCGGAGAAGGCGATGAGGCTGCCGACTGAAAGGTCGATGCCGGCGGTGATGATGATCATCGTCATCCCGATGGCGATGATGGCCACCACGGAGATCTGCTTCATGATGTTGAGCACGTTGTCTTTCTTCAGGAAGTTCGGCCAATGGTAGCTTTGCGGTTGATAGACTTTCGCCTTGGCAAGGCTGGGGTGCGTCTCGGAGATCTTGGTCAAGTTCGCGTTGCAAAAGTTGGCCATATGCTTGTCGGTGGCGATACCGGCAAGCACGTTTTCGGTTTCCCCCTGTTTGACCAGTGCTTTTCGCGCGTCGGCCGGTTGACCAACGACAGTTTGAGCCACCGTTAATCCGACCTTGGCCAAGTTTTCTTTCAGTGCGGCGGCAAAGCTCGCCCCATCCCCGCCTTGGCGGGTGAGGACGATGACGTTTGAGCCTGGCGCAAGCTCATTGGCCATGCGCTTGGCCAAGCGCTTGGCGGCGTTGGCAGTCGTCGGCGATTGTTCCTCAAGCGTTACCGCGCTGAACCCGATGCAGAGCAGCAACAGGACGAGCAGTGTGCCGTAGTCGGGGAACAGTTTTGCGTAGTCGATGTTTTTCAAGCGGCTATCGGTTCGCGCTGGGTCGCGAGTCTCATGATTGCTTCCTGGGTTGCGTTCATGACATCGGTGACTTGGCCGGTGATGCGGCCTTCATTCATGACGAGGATGCGGTCGCTCATGCCCAGCACCTCGGGCAGCTCGGAGCTGATCATCAGGATGGCCTTCCCATCGGTGGCGAGTTGGTTGATGAGTTGGTAAATCTCGTACTTGGCGCCGACGTCGATGCCCCGGGGGGGCTCGTCGAAGATGATCACCTCGGCGTTGCGCTGGAGCCACTTGGCCAGGACGACTTTCTGCTGGTTGCCGCCGGAGAGGGTGCCGGTGATTTGTTCGGGGTCGGCAATCTTGATTTGGATTTGATCGACGTACCGGAGGAACTCCCGAGACTCCTCCCGTTGGCGAATGAAGCCAAGCGGGGCGAACTGGCCCAGGTTGGGCAGGCCGAAGTTTTCACGGGCGGTCTGGCCAAGCACCAGCCCATGGCTCTTGCGATCCTCGGTCAGCAGGCAGATGCCTTGCCGGATGGCGTCCCGCGGCGACTTGATTTTCAGCGGTTTGCCGTCGAGTCGGATGACGCCTTTTTCAGGGCGGTCGGCACCGAACAGCAGCCGGGCGGTCTCGGTGCGGCCCGCGCCGACGAGGCCGGTGAGACCGAGCACCTCGCCGGCTCGGATGTCGAACGAGACACCGCGCACTTGGGAGCCGTGTTGAAGGTTGGCGACTTCGAACCGCGCTTGGCCAAGCGTGGCGTCGCGCCCGGGAAATTCCTTCTCGAGACTGCGGCCCACCATCAACTCGATCATCTTCTCGCGGGTGAGGTCGGCAATTGGCCGGGTATCGATGTGTTCGCCGTCGCGCAGGATGGTCACGCGGTCGGCCACCTCGAAAATCTCGTCCAGCCGATGACTGATGTAGATGATACCGATGCCGTGTGACTTGAGTTCCTCGATGACCTCGAACAACCCCTTGGTTTCGCGGGGCGAAAGGGCGGCGCTGGGCTCGTCCATGACGATGATGCGCGCATTCTGGGCAAGTGTCTTGGCGATCTCGACGATCTGCTGCTGCGCGACGCTGAGTTGGCGGCACTCGGCCTCGATCGGGACGTCGACACCAATCCGCTCAAACAACGCCTTGGCCTTGGCCGACTCGTCCCGCTTGGGGATGAAACTGAACCGTCCGGGTTCCCGCCCGAGGAATATGTTTTCCCGAACGGTAAGAAAAGGAACGAGGTTGAATTCCTGATAGATGATGCCGATGCCGGAGGTCTGCGATGCCTGTGGCGTGGCGACGTTGGCCGTGTGGCCATCGATCTCGATGGTGCCGTCGTCCGGTTGGTGAGCACCGCCGAGCACCTTGATCAGCGTGCTTTTGCCTGCGCCATTCTCACCGAGCAACGCCAGCACCTCACCAGATTGCAGCGTGAGGTCGACTCCCTTGAGCGCCTTGACACCGGGGAACGACTTTCGAATGCCGCGCATTCGAAGCAGCGGTGTTTCGGTGGGCAGGCCAGAAGTGGAGGGCATGCAGTCGGGTTACTTCAGGTCGGGATCGTTATCGGCCGTCGCCTTGTCGTACAGCGTAGCCGGGATAAGGGCATCCTTTTCGTACTCCTCACCCGCAAGGTACTTCATGATGTTTTGGACGATCTGCCGCCCCATCTTGTCCGGATGCTGGATCGGATCGGCGAAAATTTTGCCATCCTTGATCGCCTGTTTCCCGTCGAGTTGGCCGTCGAAGCCGATGATCTTGATTTGATCCTGCCGCTTGGCCTCCTCGATGGCGGTGTAGGCGCCCAGCGCAGACGGGTCGTTGATCGCGAAAACGGCATCCAGGTCGTCGTGTGCCTGGAGGGCGTCTGCGGTGGATTGGTATCCCTCAGTTCGGGCTCCGTTGCCGTTGAGTTCGGCGACGATTTCAATCTTGCCGGTGGTGCGGCCGGCATTGTGTGCTTCGATCACTTTCTTGAACCCGGCCACGCGCAGCACGCAGGAGTGGGCTTTCTTGAAATCCAGAACGAGCACCTTGCCGCCGCTTTCGCCGAGCGCCTTAATCATCGCCTGGCCGGCGAGTTCACCGCCCTGGAAGTTGTCGGTGCCGACGTGTCCTACGATTTCGACCCCTTCCGCGGCGCACTTGGCATCGACGGTGAATACGGGGATACCCTCGGCGTTGGCGGCCTTGACGGCTGGGCCGATTGAGAGCCGGTCGCATGGCACGAGGATGATCGCCGTGACACCACTCGAGATGAAATCGTCGAATTGGTCGGACTGTTTCTTTACGTCCATGTCCGGATCGAGCATCAGCGTGTCGTAGCCGTTCTTCGCGGCCTCGGCGGTGATGTGGTCGCCGATGATCTTGAAGAACGGGTTGGAAAGCGTGAGCGGCGTGTAGGCGATGGTGCCTTTCTTCGTTGTCGTTTCATTTTCTGCAAACGCGCTCCCCCCGACCAGTGCCAGCGACAGCACGGCCATGCCAAGGTGTTGAGTGATACGATTCATGATCCTGTTAGGTGCAAAGGTGCCGGCCGTGGATAGGGCAATTGCGCCGGCGCTTCAAGCCTGATCCGCGCTTGGCCAAGCGCTGAGAATCGCCGCTTGGCAGCCCAACCGGGGGCCGGTAAGTTTTCGGCATGCTTTTGCATTCGCAGCTGATTCATCCGGAGATCAACGGGATCCTTGGCCAGGCGGGTCATCACTCGAAGGTTTTGATTAGCGACGGCAACTATCCGGCCTCGTCCAAGATTGGCCCGGAGGCTGAACTGGTTTCGCTTAACCTCTCGCCGGGGGTGGTGACTTGTAGTCAGGTGTTGCGGGCATTGGTGACGGCCATCCCGCTGGAGGCCGTGAACACCATGGGTATCCCGGCCGATGATCCGTATGCCAAGCACGGCCCACCGCCAGCTTGGACGGAGTACGAGCAGATTCTAGGGGAGGCCAAGCTCGACCTGAAGCTGGAGCCGATCGAAAAGTGGGATTTTTACGACGCGGTCATGTCGGACGACCACGTCCTGACCATCCAGACGGCCGACCAGGCGTTGTGGGCGAACGTCCTGCTCACCATCGGTTGCCGTGTTTCATGAGTTGCGCTGCCAAATAATGATTCGACGTTCCTCCTTTTGTTTATCCTTGGTCTTGGTTACGGGGTCACTTGGCCTCAGCGGCAAAGACTTTGACTCACTGATCGATGCCGTATCGCCGGAAATCGATAAATGGGCTACAGTTTGTCTTGTGGAGGGAAGCGAAGCCAATCCTTCCTTCAAATGGTTTCATTACAGGAACAGTGCCAAGGCGGTCAATTTTTGGCCAGCGAGCACCGTCAAACTTTACACAGTTGTGGCAGCCTTCGAGATGCTCAATGAACTTGATATGCCATTGGATAGCATCGTCGTTTTTGAAAGAAATAATGGCGAGAATTGGCAACTTGATACAGCTCGCGCTATGCCGGAGATGGTCAGCGAAATTTTTAGACGCTCATCGAATGAGGATTATACATTATTGCTGCGCATGGTCGGGATTGATCGAATAAACAGTCGTTTTTTGATTCAGAGCAAGGGCTTTCAAAGTTCTGCGCTTATGCGTGGTTATGTTCGTAATCGACCCTATCTGTACGATCGGACTGAACCCCAGCGAATCACTGTGCGCACACTCACTAATCAAGGTAAAACGATTGAGCACAAATGGTCTGGCAGGTCTTATTCAAAGGAGCGCGGGGCCACGATTCTGAGCGAAACAACAGGCAATTGCACCTCTACTCGGGAATTGGCAGAATGCTTGCGGCGGGTTTTGTTCCACGAGCATCTTCCAGAGGAAGATCGGTACCATTTAACGGGTGAACAATTGACATTTCTGCGCAAGGGCAGGGAAGGTTTAAGAGGGTTGATGAACAGTAAGGGATTCGTCGCTGAAGCTGCACTGAAAATTTTTCCCAAGGCTACATTCTATCACAAGGGAGGACTCATTAGCACCTATTCACTGGATTTGGCTTACGTGGACGATAGCCAGCAGAGTGGCAAGAGATATATTGTTTCGATCGCTGCAAATTCAGGTAATGAAACAACCGTGAAAGCCATGTCTCTTGCCATCGCGTCGTGGGTAAATGGATTACAGTAATTGTTGCCTTTTGAATAAGCTGGTGAATTTAACGGGATCCAGTTTAACAGCAAACTGTTTTGCAGTGCTCTCGATGACGGTTTGCTTGCTTTGCGGCAAGGGAACGTTAATAGCTGATCGACTTGTTATTAATGAGGTGGTCAGCAATAACGAGACCTCGTTGGCTGACTTCGCTGGCGATTTTCCGGACTGGATTGAATTGTACAACGGGACTGAATCTGACATCAATCTTGCTGGCTACAGGCTTACCGACAATCCGACCGATTTGGCCCGAGGCTGGCTTGGTCAGGCAGTTGTTCCAGCCGGCGGATTTTTGGTCGTGTTTGCCTCTGGCAAAACGCAGCCTGCCAACATTGCCGAATGGCATGTCGATTTTCGCATCAACTCGGTTGGAGAGACAATTTACCTGTTCGACTCTGACGGTGCATTAGTGGATCGAATCGCGCTTGGTCCAATGGATGGAGATGAGGCGACCGGGCGTGAGCCGGACGGCAAATCCAACTGGTTCATGGCTGATTTGCCGAGCCCTGCCAAGCGTAACGAGTATGCCAAGGCTAAGCCATACCTCGAAATGCCGGAGTTTTCCGTTCAGGGTGGGTTATACTCAGAAGCGCAAACAGTGAAAATAACGAACGCGCCCAAGTTTGGCTCGATTCGCTACACGCTGGACGGCCGCGTGCCGGATAGAGGTTCTAAGCGATATACTGGGCCGATTACCGTTGCAAGGCCGACCACAATCCGGGCACGCAGTTTTGGCATCGTAAGTGGGGAAAGTCGCACCCGGACGTTTACCTACTTGGTCGGCAGGGAACACGATCTGCCGGTGGTTTTGATCAGTGTTGATCCGAACCGGATGTTCAGCCCGACAATCGGTATTTATTCAAAAGGTGCCTCTGCCAGTAACCGTTTTCCTTATTACGGTGCCAACTTTTGGAAAGACAAGGAATTGCCGGCTAATGTCACGCTTTTTGAGATGGACGGCACGACGGCGTTCAATCTCGATGTCGGTTTGAAAATTTTTGGTGGTTGGACTAAAGGGTATCCACAAAAGTCGCTCGCTGTTTTTCTACGACGAAAATACGGTGCAGGTAGTCTGGATTACCGTTTGTTTCCCGAAAGGAAAATTGAAAGTTATGAGTCATTTGTCTTGCGAAATTCCGGCAATGACAATCCAGGGTCGCACCATGTCAGCACCTATTTCACTAATGGCAACTATACGATGTTTCGCGATGGGCTGATGCACCGGTTGTTGGAGGGGGAAGATTTCGAGACACAGGCATACCGGCCTGCCGCTGTTTATATCAATGGCAAATATTATGGTTTATATAATTTGCGCGAAAAAATGAATGAGCACTTTATCGCATCTCATCACGCTGTCGATCCAGACAAACTCGACATCATCGAATCGCACTCAAGCATCGTCAAAGGAAGCCTAAAGGATTACAGTGCCATGATCCGTTACCTTGAAAGGGAGACTCGTTTTACGGCGAGTTTAAAGGACAAGCCGTATCGGCATATGCAAACCTTGATGGACACTGGCAACTTCATCACACATCAGGTTTCGGTCGCGTATTTTCAAAACTTCGACATAGGCAATATCAAGTGCTGGAAGGAAAGAGATGTCGGCGCGCGCTGGCGTTGGATGCTGTTCGATCAGGATTACGGGTTCAACTTGTGGAAACCGGCTAAGTACATCCCGGCGATGCGCCGGGATTATTCCGACTATGAGAACATGTTCGATTTTCTCACCGAGAGCGGGAGCTCGAGGGAGTGGCCTAACGGCCCGAAACGCACGTTCCTGCTACGTACATTGCTGCGAAACGACACTTTCCGCAACGATTTCATCAACCGGACTGCTGACCTGCTAAATAGCCGGTTTCTGCCCGAAACGGTGCTTGCGAAGATCAACTCGATGCAGGAAGTGATCCGTTCCGAGATGCCGATTAACTTGAAACGCTGGAGAGGGAAGATGGCTGATTGGGAAAAACACATCGACGTGATGCGCGACTTCGCCCGAGAACGCCCCGCCAAACTTCGACGTCATTTGAGCGATCATTTCAAGTTGAGCGATCACCGAATGATTACCATTTACAACAGTCACCCGAGTCGGGGAGTGGTGCGAGTCAATTCAATCACAATCGATCGTATGCAATGGAGTGGAGTCTATTTCGATGACGTGCCGGTGAAGCTTACTGCACAGCCTGAGCGCGGTTTTCGTTTCATGGGCTGGAGTGGAGGCATCAATTCCGGTGAAAGCGACATCAGTATCAACCCTCGGCTAGTTCAGGCTGTGTCGGCCCGGTTTGAACCGATCGAGTCAAACGCCCCAAAGGTTCTCATTAGCGAAATCAACTATCATTCGGAGAGTAATCGAGATCCCGGTGATTGGTTGGAATTGCATAATCCCGGTTCCGTTGATGTGTCACTTGCAGGATGGACGTTGACCGATGAAGGTGACCAAGCTCCACTCGAACTGGTCGGGAATTTAATCATTCCGGCCGGCGGGTATGTTGTTTTTACACGAAATCCAGCGACTTTTAAGGAGGTCTTTCCCGGTATCACGCCGCTTGACACATTCGCGTTCGGCTTGGGGAATGGTGGCGATCAGCTTTTCCTGTACGATTCCGACGGTGCGCTTGTTGATCATGTTGAGTACGACGACAAAAGTCCATGGCCAAGCGAGGCGGACGGCGACGGCTACACGTTGGAGCGTGGTGCTGATAGTCGATGGGATGCCTCGGCCAACCGCCTTGGCACCCCTGGTGAAGTCAATGGCGCTGGATTTGCTCAAACTAGGCTCAATCTCGCTAACCCAGCGCTCGACACCGAAGGTAACCTTGTCTTAAAGGCAAGCGCCAAGGATGGTTACATTGTCGAGTCCTCTACGGATCTCCGAATATGGGATCCTGTTGGGGCTACTATCGTCCGAGATGGGCATCTGCTAATCCCTCTGTCTCCCAAGCTGGGCCAGCAATATTTCTTCCGACTAAAGGCGAAGCCTTGAGTGCGCGTCACTTTTTTCGTTTTTTTATCAACCACTCGTGGTGGACTCGGGCGACCTGACCCATGTAGCCGTGGGCCTTGTGGGACTTGGCGGCCTTGGCGATGTATTTGGCGGCTTTTTTGGTTTTGCCCTGCGCTTCGAAATAGAGGCCGAGGTAGAGGTGTCCGTAAAACCGATTGCGCGCGAGGGCGGCCGGGCCGGGGTCGTCGGCCTTAATGGCGTCGAGCACCTGCTGTTCAGTGCCTTTGCCGGCGAAGAGCGCGTGGATTTCCTTCAGCGGCACGCGACGGTCGGAGGTGATCTTGATGAACAGTTTTTCCGCCGCCTTCACGCCGTCGATTTTTGAAACGCAGAGGTAATGCCAGACGGCGTTCTCGACGTCCTGCGTGTTGACGGTTTGGTGCGACTCAAATTGTTTGCGGCCGGCCTCGTATTTGCCGGCGTAGTAATGCACGAGGCCGCGCTGCCAATGGTACGGCTCGCGGCTGGGTCTCATCTCTATGAATTTGTCAAAGTCGGCCAGCGACTCGGCGAATTTGAGCTGAAAGAACCGTACCACGCCACGCTGGTGGTACAGGCTGGCGTTGTCGGGTTCGCGTTTCAGCGTGGCGGTGTGGTCAGCTTCGGCTTTGGCCAAGGCGTCGGCGGGAGTCTCGGCTTGGCCAAGCGCGGTCATGGTTGTGCTGGCGATGAGGAACATCGCGGCTTTGGTAATTCGGACGAGTTGGTTCACGTCGGTGATGGTGGCCAAGCGCAATTGACTTGGCAAGGGCGCACGGGCTTGGCCAAGCGCGGTTTGGCAGGTAGCCTCCCGGCGATGTTCAAGGTGGTGATCACGGATCTTGTCGCTCCGCCGGCCGAGCCGGAGGAGACGGTTTTTGCCGACTTGGCCAAGGTTGAATGCCTTCAGGCCCGCTCCGTTGGTGAATTGGAGGGCCGCATTGAGGAGGCCGACGCGATTATCGTTTTTCACGAGGTGTCACTGCCTGCGGACATCATTGACCGGCTGCAGCAATGCCGGGTGATTGTACGCGGCGGGGTGGGGTACGATGCGGTGGATTTTCGTCGGGCCGCTGAGCGGGGTATCCCGGTCTGCAACGTGCCGGACTACGGTGTGGACGAGGTGGCCGACCACGCGATCGGGATGTTGATCGCCTGCAACCGGCGGTTTCTCCTGCCGGAGCGTGGGCTGAAGGCGTCACTCGAGCCGTGGGATTGCCGCGCCGTCGAGCCGGTTCCGCGCTTGGCCGGCGCGACACTTGGCATCGTCGGACTGGGGCGGATTGGCCAAGCGACGGCGCAGCGAGCCAGGGCGATGCGGATGCGGGTGATCGCGCACGACCCGTACCTGCGCCCCGGCACCGAGAAGGTGTTCGGGGTGGAGAGGGTTGACTTTGAGTCATTGCTGGAGCAGAGCGACGCAGTGTCGCTGCATGTGCCGTTGACGGATGAAACCCGGAACATGATCGACGCCGACGCGCTTGGCCGGATGAAGCCGGGCGCGATTCTCGTGAATACGGCACGCGGCGCGGTGGTCGATACGGCGGCGTTGGCAGCGGCGCTGCGCGAAGGCAGAATCGCAGGCGCCGGCGTGGATGTGCTTCCGGCGGAGCCTCCCCCGGTTGACGAGCCGCTGGTTCAGCTTTGGCGCGAGGCCGGCGAGTCGAACGCCAACTTGATCCTCACACCACACACGGCGTTTTACTCGGTCGAGGGGTTGCAGGAGATGCGCACCAAGGCGGCGCAGGAAATCGTCCGGGCGTTGCGCGGCGAAAACCTGCTCAATTGCGTGAATGCTGTGTGGCTGCCGGAGGAGGTGCGCGAACGGGTTTTGGTTGGGACGCCCCCAACGGTCTGATACGGTGCGCCGCCGTGGGTTTTGACCCGGCACAACTGGCGGACGGCGCGGCGAAGTGGCTGTGCCTCGTGGCGCTACTCTCCTTTCACGAGTTCGGCCACGCCTGGGCGGCGCATAAGTGCGGCGACGACACCGCGCGGCTGATGGGCCGCATGACGGTCAACCCGGTCGTTCACATCGATCCCATCGGCACGGTTCTTTTTCCTTGGGCGCTGATTCTTCTGCCCATGATGGGACTAGCGTTGCCAATCGACATCTTTGGATGGGCCAAGCCGGTCCCAGTCAACCCAAGCAATTACGGCAACCGCACACGTGACGACATCTTCGTCTCGATGGCGGGGCCGGCGATGAATGTGCTTCTGGCGATCCTGCTTATGGTGGCTTATCGGCTGGCTGTCGAGCTGCCGATCGACGCGGGCGAGGGGGCCGTCGTGCACAAGTTGCCGCTAGTCGCGTTCATCAGCATGATCCTCTGTGTGTTCAACCTGATCCCCATCCCGCCGCTCGACGGATCGCACGT
>NYYJ01000059.1 GCA_002686755.1 Verrucomicrobiales bacterium | reverse complement strand
CATCGCCTGAGTCGGCCTCCCCACGCACCGCACCCACTTCGCCGGCGATCCCTCCAAGCGCCTGGCCAAGCTGCTCAAGATTGATTGGCTTGATGAGGTAGGCGTCCATGCCGGCATCGAGGCATTTGCGCTTTTCGTCCGGATCGGCGTTCGCCGTGACCGCAAGGATGCGGGTCTGCCGGGTGCGGCCCGGGAGTTTGCGGATGGCGCGGGTGGCCTCGCAGCCGTTCATCTCCGGCATGTGGCAATCCATCAGCACCACATCGTAGGGCGTTTTGCGGATCGACTCGAGTGCCTCACGCCCGTTCGCCACCGCGTCCGCCGTGTAGCCGAGGTGCCCCAGCTGCAGCAGCAAAACCTTGCAGTTCACTTGGTTGTCTTCCGCCACCAATATCTTGAGCGGCTTGGCCTCGACCACAGTATGTTGATCAGCGGAAGAACGGGCTGCGGAATCGGCTTTACCGTTGAGCAGGCGGGTGATGCCGTCGAGCAACCGGGACTGCTTGACAGGCTTGGTGAGGCAGTCATCGATGCCAGCGTCTCGCAGAGCGGCAGGCGGTGGAACGTCCCCCATCGGGGTCATCAGGATCAACTTCAATTCGGCGAAAAGCAGGTCATCCTTGATCGCCCGGGCCAGGCCGAGGCTGTCCTCTTCCGACATTTCACTGTCCAGAATAACCACCTGAAATGGGAGGTCCGTGGCAACGGTTTCCTGAAGCAACTGCAGTGCCGCTGCCGCCTCGCGGGCCTCGACGGTCTTAATCCGGCGCGAATGCAGTTGGTGGCGCAGGACTTGGAGGCTTGTCTTGTCGTCAGCCACGACCAGCACCTTCAAGCCGGCCAACATCTGCCGCTGCTCCTCCGCCGCGCCGGGCTCGGGCTGCTTGCGCAGGGGCAACTCGAACCAAAAGCTCGAGCCTTGGCCCAGCTTGCTCTCCAGCCCGAGCCGTCCACCCATGATCTCGGTCAACTGCTTGGAAATCGTCAGTCCAAGGCCGGTGCCCTCGTACCGGCGCGAGAGCGAGCCGTCCCCCTGCGTGAACGGCTGGAACAGGCGCTTTTGGGAGTCCGCGGAGATGCCGGTGCCGGTGTCCACAATCTCGCACCGAACAGTCACCTCCCGGTCGGTCTCGGCCACGCTGCTGAGCCGCACGGTGACTTCGCCCTGCTCGGTGAACTTGATCGCGTTGCCGACCAGGTTGGTCACGATCTGGCGCAGCCGCCCCGGGTCGCCGATGACACTCGTCCAGACATCCTCGAACACCACACAGGCCAGATGCAACCCCTTGCGATGGGCTTGTTCCGCGAGGAGATCCACAGCACTTTCGACCGTCTCACGCAAGTCAAAAGGCGTCGACTCAATCTCCAGCTTGCGCGCCTCGATTTTCGAAAAGTCGAGAATGTCGTTGATGACTCCCAGCAGCGCGTCGGCGCTCTGCCGGATAGTGGTGAGGAATTCGCGTTGCTGCTCATTCAGCGGCGTTTCCAGCAGCAGCCCAGTCATACCCATGATGGCATTCATCGGGGTGCGAATCTCATGGCTGGTGTTGGCGAGGAACTCCGACTTGACCTTCGCCGACTCCAGCGCGGCGTCCCGGGCCTCGGCCAGCTCGGCCTCGGCGGCCTTCAGGTCGGTGATGTCCTTGGAGATGCCGAACGTCCCGACGATCTCCCCCTCGGTATTCCGCATCGGCATCTTGGTCGTCAACACCCACCCTTCGCGACCGTCGTTCCAGGTTTCCTTTTCCGTCTTGCCGATGATGCCCTGGCCGGTCTCAAGGATGGCCCGCTCGTCCTCGAGGGCGAGCCGCGCGTGTTCTTCGCTGAAAAAATCAGCGTCCTTTTTGCCGACCGCCCTGGCGGGATCGTCGAGCCCGAAGTCATCGGCCATCGCCCGGCTGATCATCAGGAAACGGCTATCGCGATCCTTGAAATAAATCCGGTCCGGGATGTTGTCGAGCAGCGTACGCAGCAGATCACGCTCATGGGCCAGCGCAATCTCGGTGCGCCGCTGCTGGGTGACATCCCAAAAAATGCCCTGCACGCCGCTGCATCGCCCGGCCTCGTCGTGGATCGGTGTCTTGACGACATGCACCCATGATTTTTCCCCCTCGGGCGTGATGTGCTCCTCCACCGTGTCCAGCGTTTCGCCGCTCTCCATGATGCCGATGTCGTCCTCCCGGTACTTTTTCGCGAGTTCAGGCGGAAAAAAATCGAGATCGGTTTGGCCGATGATCTCTCGGCGCGTCCTGTCCAGTTCCCCGCAAAACCGCTTGTTGGCAAAGGTGAATTTCCCGTCGGCGTCCTTGCGGAAAATGAACTGCGGCAGGTTTTCCACCAGCGAGTGAAACAAAATCTCCGAGCGGCGCAGCTCGAGCTCGGCCGCTTTCTGTTCGCCGATATCCTGCACCGTGCCCTCGTAGTAAAGCACCTTGCCGGCAGCGTCCCGCACCGTCCGCGCCGTCTCCGAGATCCAGATCCGGGATCCGTCCCGGCGGAAAATCTCTGACTCGAACTGCTCAATGCGACCCTGTTGCTGGATAAGCTTCAAAAACAACTCCCGCTGTTTTGACTCCACGTACAGCTGTCCCTCGATGTCCCCAATCGCCTCGATCATCTGCGACGGGGAGTCGTACCCGTACAGCTCTGCCAGCCGGTGGTTGGCGTAGATATAGCGGCCCTCCTCCGTGGAGCGGAAAATGCCCACCACGACATCGTCAAACACCTCCGGATTCCGAACGGGATCGGTGGTTGGTGTCTTGTTGCTGGGAGTCGTCATGCTCGGCTCGGTCGCTTGGCCAAGCGGAGGGTAGGAACTCCCCCCCGCTTGGCCAAGCGCATTCGCCCCCCAGTGGTCGGCGCTTTACCGNCTCGGGTGCAGCGGGCAGACTGCCGCCCCGCTTGGCCAAGCNCNGCGGGGNAACAATGAAACTCGGTTCCCACATGTCCGCCGCCGGTGGCGCCTGGAAAGCCATCGAGCGCGCCCGCTCGNTCGACTGCCAAAGCACACAGATTTTCGTCAAGAGCAACATGCAGTGGTTCGGCAAGCCACCCAAGCCGGCCGACGCCGAGCGCTTCCGGGCGGAGCTAGCCAAGGGCGATGTCGGGACGGTGTTCGGCCACGCCGGCTACCTCATCAACCTCGCCGGGCCGGACGGCGACAACCGCGACAAGTCGATCGAGTCGCTCTCTCAGGAGATCGAATTCGCCACGGCGCTGGGCGTGCCGTTTCTCGTGCTGCACCCCGGCGCGCACCTTGGCCAGGGTGACGACCGCGGCGTGAAGCGCATCGCCAAGGCGCTTGACGGGATCTTTCGAGCGACGAAAAAATCGCCGGTGCGCATCGCGCTCGAGAATACCGCCGGGCAGGGCACCTGCCTGGGCCACCGCATCCGCCACCTCGCCGACATTTTTGAGCGCGTCAAGCAGCCGGAGCGGCTTGGCGTCTGCCTCGACACGGCGCATTTCTTCGCCGCCGGTTACGACATCCGCACGCGCAACGGCTGGGACGCCGCAATCGCCGAGGTCGAAGAGATGATCGGGCTGGAGCAGGTGTTGGCATTTCACCTAAACGACTCGAAGACGGATCTCAACTCTCGGGTCGACCGGCACGACCANATCGGCCACGGGTTGATCGGCAAAAAGGCATTTGCGCACATCGTCAACGACCCCCGATTCGCCGACACGCCCGGCTGCCTCGAGACGCCCAAGTCGCCCGACCTGCACGAGGATGTCAAAAACCTGGGCACCCTCCGCTCGCTGCTCAAAAG
Source organism: Verrucomicrobiales bacterium (assembly GCA_002686755.1). GTDB lineage: Bacteria > Verrucomicrobiota > Verrucomicrobiia > Limisphaerales > UBA1096 > UBA1096. Next base: position 17,893 of record NYYJ01000059.1, on the reverse strand, counting down.
GCGCAAACGCCCCCGGAAAACCGGGTGATTCCGGCCCGGTCGAAGCAAAAATTAAATTTTTCCCTAAAGCAAAACCGTTCGCTGCCGATACTGTTGGCGTTGCACGAGGAACGATTCCTCAACGGTTTTTGAGCCACCCATCACAAAGGTTCATCAGCGGCAAGGATGCCAATGCTGTAAACGACAAACGGATTTGTCGACATGGTAATAAATACGAACCTGGCCGCCATGACTGGCGCCCGACTGCTGGACACCTCCCAGCGAAACCTGACCAACTCCCTCTCGCGGCTCTCCACCGGTTCCCGGATCGTCCAGCCACAGGACGACGCCGCCGGACTGGCTGTGAGCAGCCGGTTCACCGCGCAAATCAGCCGCAACTCGGCGGCAATGAACAACCTCGCCAACGCAGTGTCGTTCTCGCAGACGCAGGACGGCTTCATGCAAAAGGTGACGACAGCCCTCGACCGTTTGGGGGAATTGACCGTGCTCGCCATGGACATCACCAAGACCGACACGGATCGCTCGAACTACTCGGTCGAGTTCACCCAGTTGCAGAACTACATCAGCGACATCGGGACAAAGACCTTCAACGGCGTGTCGCTGTTCGCGGTCACCGGCACTGACGTCACCATCGACAGCGACGGAAACACGTTCAGCATGAACCCGCTGGACATGAACTCCACCACGGCGGCAACCGGCCTGGCCCGCGCGTTCGACGCCGCCACCTCCGCGATCTACACCACCACCAGCGCCTCCTCCGCGCTGAGCAACATTCAGACTGCGATCCAGAATCTCGCCGATATGCGCGCCAACATCGGCGCGAACATCCAGCGACTGACCGTCACCCGCAGCCAGGTCGGNCTGCTCAACGAGAAGCTGTCCGCCACGAACAGCCGCATTCTCGACGTCGACGTNGCCNAGGAAACCACCGAGCTGGCCCGGTTCAACATTCTCGTCCGGAGCGGCACCACCATGCTCACCCAGGCGAACCTCATGCCCCAGGCCGCCCTCCAGCTGATCGCCTGACCTGATTTCCAAGGAGGGAAAAACCCAGGGAATGTGGCTCTCCAAGTTCGGAGCCTGCCCATTCTCGTGCAACAACGAGGCAGCGCCATCCCGGCGCTGCCTTTTTGCGTTTGGTCTTTACGGCGTCTCCAGTACCCACGCCAGCAGGTCGGCCATCTGCCCGGTGCTCAGCCCCGCCTCCAGCCCCGCCGGCATCAATGACAGGCCGGTCGACTCGATCGAGCGCACATCAGCCCGGCGCACACTCTTTCTGCTTCCGTCCGGCTGAATCAACTCCACCACGGACGCGTTCTCGTTTGCGATCATCCCGACGAGCGCCCCATCGCCCTTGGCCAGGTGCACGGTGAACAACAGATACTGCGGTGCCACTTCGCGGTTCGGGTCAATCAGGCTGACGAGCATTTTCTCCGCCCCATTCGCCCGTGTGGATTTCAGGTCCGGCCCAATGGCGCGCCCCACGCCGCCCAGCTCGTGGCAGGCGGCGCAGCGTTGTTCGAACACCGCCTTGCCGGCGGCCGCGTTGCCGCGCCTGGCCAACGCCGGCAGAAACTGCTCGATTGCCCTTGCCCGATCCGGGTTCACTGTAGCCTTCGGCTTGAAGACCTGCGCGTGATATTCGCCCGCTGAGCCGTCACTGACCTTGGCCAAGCGACCCGCCGCCATCGTCTCGAGCAGCGTGACGATCCGCGTGCCGGCCTTCGACCCCGCAAACGCCTTGTCCACCGCCAACGACTGGATGATCTCCGCGTGATTCCCGGTCGCGGCATTCAGCGCGGCGACCTCCTGCCATCGATCTCCCGCGCCGTGCCGTAGCAGCGCAGCCAGCGCGACCGCCTTTCCGGGAACGCGCACCGCCCCAAGCGTCCAGCCAAGCTGATAACGCACCCGCGCATCAGGGTCATTGGCCATGCGGCGTAGGCCCGCGGCCAAGGGCGAGTCGAACGCCGTCTCCGGCTCAGCACCGCCGGGCGCGAGCTTGGGCAGAAAACCTTCCGCCAAGCGCACGGCATGGGCGCGCACGACAGGCGACTCGTCGGCCAGCGCCAATACGAGATCACTGCTTTCGAGCGCCCCCAGCGTGGCCAGCAAATAGTGGGCGATCATCCTTCCGGTGCCGGTTTGGCCGCGCTTGGCCAAGCGGCGCAGCGGCTCAACGGCCGCTTGGCTTTGCCGCTCGTAAAGCAGCCGTGCCACCGTGCTTCGATGCCAGCCGTTCAGATGATCGATCATCGCAACCAACTCGCCCACAGTCGCTTGGCCAAGCCGGGGCGACCTCGGCTGTGCGAACTTTTGCGGCACGACGCGGTAAATCCGGCCCCGGTCATTGCCGCTGTCGAGGTCGATGTGCTGCTTGATGCCACGCGGCAGCGACCACGGATGCTCGATCACCTCGCGGTACATGTCGGCGATGTACAGCGCACCGTCCGGCCCAACCTCCATCTGCACCGGCCGAAACCAGTTGTCCGTCGAGGCGAGAAACTCCCGGTCGCTCTCGTCACCGGGGCGCTCGGCTTCGAATTGAATCCGTCCGCCCCGCAGTTTTTTTCGGTGCACCAAGTTACTGCCGCAGTCTGCGATAAAGGCGTCACCGCTGAACCGGCTTGGCCAAGCGTGCCCATCGTAGATTGTCATGCCGGTGGCTGCCGTAAAATAACCGGACGCACGGCCGCCGCCCTCCACCGGGCCGGACACCTGCTTGGCGACACGCCAGCGTGTGCGGATCACTCGCCATGCCTCGTCCGGGCTCAGCCGGAACACCGTCGCCGAGGCACCGTCCACCGGGATGTCCACCAACGGCGACGGCGGACTGAAGTTCGGATTCGCCCCAGCGTAGCGCCGCTCATACATCACCTGCTGGATGTGGTGGCTGTTGCTGCAGACGAACTTCCGACCGGCGGCATCAAAATCCATCCCGTGCTGCGCGCCGCCGCTCTCGATCCGGAAGTCGAGCGTGCGCGGATCGAACGAGAAATCGCCCCTCCGAAATGTAACCGTGCCCAACTCCGGCCGGCCGACCGCGCGCACTTTTCCCGGCGTGCCGCTGGCGGTGCCGTGGATGCGATTGTCCAGTCCCCAGCGGAAGCTGTTCATCAGCGACTGCATGTTCAGCTTGGCCACCTCGTTACCGAAGCCGGTGAACACCACCCGCCGCTCGTCGGCTCGGGCGTCGCCGTCGGTGTCCTTCAGATAAAGGATGTCCGGTGTCATGCCGACGAACACCCCGCCGTCGTAGCAGGCGACCGCCGTTGGCCACGCCAAGTCACGGGCATAGACGGTCGAGCGATCAAAACGCCCATCGCCGTCGGTGTCCTCGAGCAGCCGCACCTGGCCAAGCCGATCCTCCCGGTGCTCCGAGTAGCCGATCATCTCGACGACGAACAGCCGGCCGTGCTCGTCGAACGCCATCGCCACGGGATCGGCCACCAACGGCTCGGCGGCGGCCAACTCAATGCGAAACCCGGGCTTGAGCGTGAAGGTGCCCAGCGCCTCGGCCGGCTCGGTCGGCTTCAGGCGGGGGAGATCCCGCTTGGCCGCTTCCGGTTCAGCGGCTGCGGCGACCAACCCAGACAAGCTAAGCCAAGCGATAACAATGAACTGACGACGAAACACAACCCAAACGAAGCGGCAAAAAGCTCAAACAACAAGCAAAAACAGGGGGACAATGAATATAGACATAATTCCTATTGACTTACTAGAGATTAACCGCGTAACCTTGCCCTCGCGAGGTCAATTGACCAAGCGTTTGGCCTCGCCGCTGATCTGCACATGAATACCGACACAGTCCCATCGATGACCGAATCGCCAATGCGCAGCGTCCTGAAAGGGTTCACGTGGCGCTTGGTGGCGACCTTCACGACGGTGGTGATCGCATTTTGTCTCACCGGCGAACAAGGGCTGGCATTGCAGATTGGGGCGATCGAGTTTGTGGCCAAGTTGGCCGTGTATTACCTCCACGAGCGGGCGTGGGTGCGGGTTCCGTTTGGCCGGGGATGGCCCGGAACGAGGGAAAACAGGGATTGTGTTTGACAGATTGGCCTGATTTACGCTTCATTCGCGTCTGCCGCCTTGGCGGCAATCTCATTAAGAGTGGTTGAGGGATCTGGCCCGATGACGCCACGGCAACCGGTTGGCCCGCGAAGCCAATGACAAGGTGCCAATTCCAGCCCGGCGCGTCGCCGGGAAAAATGGGACGAGATCGCGGAATTTAATTCACCCCTTCTCGTCTTTCCGGGAAGGGGCTTTTTTTGTCCCACTCACTCCCGCCTTTCGCAATGGAAACAGAACAATGAGCAAGAGTGCAGGATTCATGCGGGCGCTGAAGTGCCGCGAGTGCGGGCGGGAATACCCGCTCGAAGCCACCCACGTGTGCGAGTTCGACTTCGGGCCGCTCGAGGTCGCGTACGACTACGACAAGATCAGGAAGTCGATGACCAAGGCCGCCCTGGCCAAGCGGCCGGAAACGATGTGGCGTTTTCGCGAACTGCTGCCGGTGGCCGATGAGCCGACGGTCGGCACGCGCGTCGGTTACACGCCGCTGGTCAAGGCAGACCGCCTGGCCAAGTGGCTCGGCGTGCGCGAGGCGTGGGTGAAGAACGACGCGGTCAACTACCCGACGCTGTCGTTCAAGGACCGAGTCGTGAGCGTCGCACTGAGCCGCTCAAGGGAGCTGGGCTTCGAGACGGTCGCCTGCGCCTCCACCGGCAATCTCGCCAACTCGGTCGCCGCCAACGCCGCCTCCGCAGGGCTGGACGCGGTCGTGTTCATCCCGGCCGACCTCGAGGAGGGCAAGATTCTCAACTCGCTGATTTACGGCGCTCGCGTGGTGGGCATCCGTGGTCATTACGACGAGGTGAACCGGCTCTGCGCCGAGATCGCCGGCAAGTATGGCTGGGCCTTTGTCAACGTGAACATGCGTCCGTACTACGCCGAAGGGTCGAAGAGCATGGCGTATGAGATCGCCGAGCAGCTCAACTGGAAACTGCCGCAGCACACCGTCGTGCCGATGGCGTCCGGCTCGCTGCTCACAAAGATCCACAAGGGCTATCAGGAATTGATCCAGCTCGGCCTGACCCGGGACTCGAAGCCGACCGTGCACGGCGCGCAGGCGACCGGTTGCTCGCCGATCTCCGCCGCATACAAGCAGGGGATGGATTTTTTTAAGCCGGTCAAGCCGGACACCATCGCCAAGTCGCTTGCCATCGGCACGCCAGCGGACGGATTTTACGCGCTGAAAGTGATGAAGGAGACCGGCGGCGCGTCCGACGACGTTAGCGACGACGAGATCCGCGAGGCGATGTCGGCGCTGGCCGAGTGCGAGGGCATCTTCACCGAGACGGCCGGCGGCGTGACCGTGGGCACGGCCAAGAAACTGGTTGCCTCGGGCAAGATTCCCGCCGAGGATTCGGTCGTGCTTTGCGTCACCGGCAACGGCCTCAAGACGCTCGACGCCGTGCAGGGGCACGTCGGCAAACCGGCCGGCATCAAGCCCAGTCTGCGCGAGTTTGAGCAACTGATGGAAAAGGACGGCAGAGTCAAATCGAAGTAACCCGAAACCTATTTCAGCATGGCAGTCACAATAAGAATCCCCACCCCGCTGCGGAAGCTCACCAACGAGCAGGACACCATCGAGGTCGAGTCGGCCACGGTCGGCGCGGCCGTTGACGAGCTCGAAGGCAAGTTCCCCGGCATCAAGGAGCGGCTTGTCGGCGAGGACGGCGAGATCCGCCGCTTCGTCAACGTCTACGTGAACGAGGAGGACATTCGCTTCCTCGACAACCAGGCGACCCCGCTCAAGGACGGCGACGACATCAGCATCATCCCGGCGATCGCCGGCGGCTGAACCGCGGAGACAACCTCATGGCAGCCAAAAAAAAGGCGGCCCGTAAAGCCAAGCAAGCGCCCAAGGCCCGCAAGACCGCTCGCCTCTGGCTCATGTTCCCGCCCAAGCTCATCACCAAGCCGGTCGTTTGGGAGCTGTCCCAAAAGTTCCCCGTCATCACCAACGTCCGCCAAGCCAGCGTCACCGGCGAGATCGGCCTGGTTTGCCTCGAGCTCGACGGCTTGGCCAACGACGTGAAAAAAGCGATCAGTTGGCTCGAGCGCAAAGGCGTCAGCGTCGAGCCGGTCGAGATCAACGTCATCGAAAGCTGAGCCGCACCGCCCTCTGCTAAACGGGCGGGATCTCGCGCGGAGGCGGGGCTTTCACGAAATCCACTTGCCGGAGATAAACCGGCTCGATAGTGGACGCTTCCACAAAATCGCTTCGCCCCTCGGCCAAGCGGGCGACATGCTCGGCTGATGGAAAAGCGTCACCCACAGTGGGGCCGATGACGAGCGAACCGGCGGCGAGCAGCGAGTCGTATTCCGCGCGCTTGGCCAAGCGCGTCGGCTCGATTATTCGCACGCCTTCGTCAGTCAGCCCGAACTTGGCCAGGTAAAACTCCCCGCGCTGCGCGTCCACGGCCAGCGTGATTTCGCCCCGCCGCCCCGCCGCCTGCTCGCCGTTGGCCAACGCCTCGAGGCTGTCCACTCCCTGCACCTTGACGCCCCGCGCGAGTTGCCAGCCCTGCGTCAGCGCTATTGCCGCGCGGATACCGGTGTACGAGCCGGGGCCAACGCCAACGGCAATGCAGTCGATCTCCGCCGGCCCAACCGCCGCTTGGCCAAGCGCGGACTCGATCAGCGCCACCGCCGCCGTGTCCCGGCCCTCGGTGACGGTTTGCTCCGCGAGCAGCCGATCGCCCTCCAGTACGGCGACGCTCCGGTGATCGGACGAAAACTCAATGGCCAAAATCTTCATGATCAATCCTCCGCTTGGTTTCTCCCTCGTCCGACAAATGCACAAGTCGCAGCGCTTGGCCAANGCTTGGCTGGATCGACTCCGGCAGCGGTTTGCCGGGCTGCCAGCCGCCGCCGAGCCATCGTTCGAACCATTCGACGGCGGCGACGCCGTTGGGTGCAGTGAGATAATGCTCCAGCCCGGCGCTGATAATTTCCGTCTGCCGCTCAAGCCGGTACAAATCGATATGCGCCAGCGGCAGCGAACCATCGTCGTGCTCCTGCAGCAGCGCAAACGTCGGCGACGTGACGGTGCCCGTGATGCCCAGCCCGGCGGCAAGCCCCTTGACAAGCTGCGTCTTGCCGGTGCCAAGGTCGCCAATGAGGCCGACCACCCAGCCGGGCCGCGCCTCCGACGCCCAGCGTTGGCCCAGCGCGAAGGTCTCCTCCGGGCTATTGGAAATGAACGTGTCCACGGGTGGCGATCTCCATGAGGCCGGTTTTTTGGCGAATCTTCAGTCCCGGCTGCGGGACAATTTTGCCGATGCAACAAAGCGGTGTGTCGGGGAATTGCTGCTTGAACTGGTCGAGCAACGCGACGGCCTGCCCTTGGCCCAGCGTGAAGCACAGCTCGTAATCCTCGCCGTCGGTCAACGCGGCNAGCAGTGGCGGCTTGGCGGCTTCCGACTCCTTGGCGCGAAGCCGGGCCTCGCGGCGGATCGGCAGGGCAGACTCGAGCAACTCGGCACCGGCGATGGCGGAGGTGAGCAGATGCCCAAGGTCTCCGGCCAAGCCGTCGCTGAGGTCGATCATCGCGCTTGGTTTGAAATTTGCCGCGAGCCATTGCGCCTCGGCCAGACGCGGCGTGAACGTGAGATGATGCCCGGCGATCGAGCCGCCCAGTTCGCCGGTCACCCACACGCCGTCGCCGACGGCCGCGCCGCTGCGGAGGAGGCATTTGTCACGCGCGACTTCGCCAACAAGCGACACGCCGATAAAAAGCCGCTCCCGGTTGGCCACCGTCTCGCCGCCGACCAGCGACACGGCGTGCCGCTTGGCCAAGGCGGCCATGCCGTCGTAAACCGACTCGATGCGCGCGGCCTCGAAGCCGTCCGGCAGACCCAGCGTGACCGTGGCCCAGCGCGGCGTGCCGGCCATTGCGGCGAAGTCGCTCAGCGCGCGGCCAAGCGCCTTGTGGCCAACCTGTTGCGGATCGGCGTCGCAGGTGAAATGAACGCCCTCGACCACGGCGTCGGTCTTGTGGAGCTGCCACAGGCCGGGCACGCCGGCGTCGATCACGGCGCAGTCGTCGCCCGCGCCGACGACCACCGAGTCGCCGGTCGGCAGCTTGGCCGAGAGCCGCGAGATCAACTCGAACTCGTCCGGCTGTTTCTCGCGCTTGGTTTCGCTCATTGCCATAACAGCATGGTTAGATTGGAGGCGTTGAAGACGGCGTGGGCGGTGATCGGGGCGAGCAGGTTGTCGGTGAACTCGTACAGCGCGATCAACCCCAGCGCCACGGCGGTGAGCGACGCGAAGGTGAGCAGGTTGACGTGAAAGAGCGCGAACAGGATCGCGGTGCCGATCGCGGCGATGCGCGGATAACCAATCTGCTTGATCGCCGGATACAGGATTCCTCGAAAGAGGATTTCCTCTGCTACCGGTGCAACGACGGCGGCCATCACCACAAAAAAAACGAGCGCCCCTGTTTGATCCGGCTTGGCCGCCTCCTCGGCAATGAGCGTGACCAGTTTTTGCGGCTCGGCCTGATCGCCGAGCGCCTGAATAAGCAGGCTCGTCGACAAGGCCAACGCCATGGCGATGCCCACCAAGCCGAAGCCGGTTCCCAAGCCGAGCAACAGGCAGCGGGCGGTGTTGCGGTGGTTGAAGCCGAAGGCATCGGCCAAGCCGATCGGCGATTGATAAAAACGGCGGTTGGCCTGCAACCAAACGGCGACCGAAACCAGGATCGCCACCGGCAGCACGGTGACGTTGGCCGCCATTTGCGCGATCGAGCCATCCTCAAACAGGCCGGCGACGGCCGCGCCCGGAGCCAGAGCCAGCATGAAGGCGCAACCAAGCCAGAGGAGCGACTCGGGGTTCCATGGTTTGTGTGTCAGCACGGCCGGGCCAAGGTAATCGCCGCCGGGCGGTTCAGCCAACAAAACCTCCGCTTGGCCAACCGCTCAATGGCGGAAATGCCGTCCGCCGGTGAAGGCCATGGCCATGCCGCGCTCGTTGGCGGCGGCGATCACCTCGTCGTCCCGCATGGAGCCGCCGGGCTGGATGGCGGCGGTGGCGCCGGCCTCGCCGGCGGCGATGAGGCCGTCGGCGAACGGGAAAAAGGCGTCGCTGCAAACGACGCTGCCGTTGAGGTCGAGCCCGGCCTCGCCCGCCTTCCAGACGGCAATCCGGCTGGCGTCGACGCGGCTCATTTGCCCGGCGCCAACACCGAGCGTGCGATCTCGGGCGGCGTAGATGATGGCGTTGGACTTGACGTGCTTGACGGCGCGCCAGCCGAAGAGCATCGCCTTCAGTTCGTCCTCGCTCGGGTAGCGCTCGGTGACAATCTCGAGATCGGCGGCCGATGTTTTTTGGAGATCGCGCTCCTGCACGAGGAACGACTCGGCCCCGACGGAGCGGACGTCCCACGGCACAGCGTTGGCCGGGTTGAGCAGCAGCTTGGTCAAGCGCAGGTTTTTTTTCTGCTGCAGCAGCTCGAGCGCGTCGTCCTCAAAGTCGGGGGCAACGATTACCTCGGTGAAGATTTCGCTGATCGCCTCGGCGGTGGCGAGATCGATCGCGGTGTTGCAGGCGATGATGCCGCCGAATGGCGCCTGCCGGTCGGTCGCGTACGCCTTGGCCCACGCGTCGGTGAGGGTGTCGGCTTGGCCAAGGCCGCAGGCGTTGGTGTGCTTGAGAATGGCGAGCGTGGGCAGGTCGGCGTCGTACTCGACGATCAACCCGGCGGCGGCGGTGAGGTCGAGGATGTTGTTGTACGAAAGCGCCTTGCCGTGCAGTTGCTTGTAAAACTCGCCGAAGCGGCCGTAAAGGGCGGCACGCTGGTGGGGGTTTTCGCCGTAGCGCAAATCCTGCGCCTTGTCGGCCCGGACGACGAGCTTGCCCGGCAACTCCTCGCTCGGCTGCTCCTGCTCGTAGACGTTGGCCAAGTGCAGGGCGATGGCTCCGTCGTAGGCGGCGGTGCGGGAGTACACCTTGACGGCGAGTTCGCGGCGCAGCTCGAGCGTGGTTTCGCCGTGCTCGGAGACTTGATCGGCGACGCGGCCGTAGTCGGCGGGGTCGACCACCACGGTGACGCTCTGGTGGTTTTTGGCGGCGCTGCGGAGCATCGACGGCCCACCGATGTCGATGTTCTCGATGGCATCCTCGAGCGTGACGCCCGGCTTGGCCACGGTCTGCTCGAACGGGTACAGGTTCACCACGACGAGGTCGATCGGTCGGATGCCGTGCTCGGCGGCGGTGGCGGCGTGCTCGGCGTTGTCACGCAGGAAAAGCAGGCCGCCATGCACCTTGGGGTGCAGCGTCTTGACGCGGCCGTCGAGCATCTCGGGGAAGCCGGTGTAGTCGCTGAGGTCCTGCACCGCGATGCCGGCCTCGCGCAGCACGCCGGCGGTGCCGCCGGTGGAGATTATCTCGACGCCGGCACGGGAAAGCACCTCGGCGAACGGGATGAGATCGGTCTTGTCGGAAACGGAAATGAGCGCGCGCTCAATCTTGGGCATGGTGCCTGGTTCGGGTTTGGGCCACGGGCCGTTGTCGGGCGTGGCTATGTTCGCGTTTGCGGCTAAAAAATCAAGCCGCTTGCCGCTTGGCCAAGCGGAACGTCACTTGCCTTCCGCCGGCTTGGCCGGGGCCGGGGGCGGCGGGAAAGCCGTCGGCCCCGGTGTCGGCAGGGATTTCGGAAGGCTGACGGGGGCGGGGTGGCCTCCGCCGGGCGGCTCATAGCTCACGAAGGAGCCGTTCTCGTCGAGTAGCGTCGCAGTGACAAAAATCAGCAAATACCGCGGCCTGTCGATGGTGGAGCGCTTGCGGAAGAGCGAGCCGATGCCGGGCAGGTTGCCGAGGATCGGGACCGACTCGACGATGGTGCGCTGCTCGCGCTCGAGCACGCCGCCCATCATGATGCTTTGGCCGGAGCCGACCACGACGCGCGTGGCCAGTTCCTGCGTGCGCCACTGGGGCAGGAAAATCTCGAGCCGGCTCTGGCTCTGGTCGCCTTCGGAGGCTTCATCGATGGTCTGGCCCTTGAGCGAGACGTAGGTGACGTTTTGGTTCACCACCGGGTGCAACGCGATCAGGATGCTCTGCCCGTCGCCCCCGATGCTGGCCACGACGTCCAGCGAGACTCCCGCATTGATTTTTTCCGGTTTGCCCTTCGGCACCAGGCGCTGGGAATATTGGCGCTCGGTCAAGGTTTCCTCGATGGTAAATTCCTCGTAGTAATAATTCACCTGGCCGTCATTGATATTGCCGGGCCGGTTGTTGAGCAGCGTCAGGCGCGGCGCACTGAGCAACTGGCTCTCGCCGCTCTGCTCAAGCGCCGTCAACGCCGCAGACAGGTCGGCGTTGCTGAGGATGCTGTTTTCCTTGAACACGTTGTTGAATGTGACCCTTGTCAGCAGGCCCTCCTCCCTGCCCAGCGCCCCGTTGCCGATCCCGGTCTGATCCTGTGGCGGACTGCCCGCGACGCTGGACGCCCACCGGAACCCAAAGTCGAGAAACGCCGCCTCGGAGATCGTGATGAACCGCGCCTCGATCAAAACCTGCTGAATCGGACGGTCAAACTCCTCGATGATTCGCTCCAGAACCTCGAACTGCGCCGGCGTGCCGGTGGCGACGATGAGGTTCCGCTCGTAGTCGATCATAAAGTCTGGGCCCTTGAAAAACCTCGCGATGGCATCCTCGATCGACGGCCTCTTCGTGATGCTGTCGTTCACAAACATCTCGTACTTGGCTGTCTCGGTGACAGTAGCTGTACCCGCTTTCGCGTTTTTCACCGTCACCAGCGTGGTCTCCTCCGGCCCGAATTGTGCCGGCATCATGAAGCCCTTGCGCAATCGGTAAAACCGCGTCTGCTCGATCAGCTCCTTCGACGATTTGCTGTCGATCACCCAGATCAGGTCCTCCCCAACCTGAAACTGCACGCCGGCGTTGCGCGAGATGTAGCCCAGCAGTTCGCCCAGCTTCACCTTCTCGAGGTTGAGCGTCAGCTTTTGCTGCAGCGGCTCAAGCCCCTCGTCGGCGACGAAGTTGATGTCCTCTTTTCCGCCGATGTCGAAGAGAATGTCCTTCACGCTTTTCTGGTCAACCTGGATGGACACCGCGTTTTCGAGCAGGCCGGACATGCGGCCCTGCTCGCTCTGTGCGTCGAACAGAAATCCCTGCTTGGTGATTTTTTTGCCGAACGAATCCGGAACATACGGCTCTGCCTGGATCATCTCTAGGGCATCACGGATGTCCTTGCGGGGCGGGAGGCCGCGGCTCTTTTCGTCCTTCCAGATATCCTTGGCCGTTGGGTTCATCCCGGTATGAGTTGCGTCGATGGAGCGGATGCGATCCTCGATGGCCTGCTCCCGAAGCAATGTTTTCTGCGTGGCCACCCAGTCGCCAATCCGCAGGAGCGTATTGTCCTCCGGGTATTGTTGCAGCAACAGGCTCACCTCGGCCTCGGCCTCCTCCCACTTGCCCCTCTCGGCCAGGCTGAAAATCAACTCAAGCTCCCTGTCGTAGGCCGCGCTGTACTCAACCCGATCGTTCAGGTTGAAGGTTCCGTCGCTGCCCTGTTTCGACGACTGACAGCCAGCCGCCGTCGCCAACGCCAGACCAAATGCCAGACTGAGGCTGCGCTTGGCCAAGCGCAGTCGGTCAGTTGCTTCTCTCGGATTACAGGTTTTCATCACGCTGCCGCTGCCTGGTCGTCGACCAGCCGATACCAGTTGTCCCGCTGCCTGGCCTCGTAGCCGATGCCCTCGATCAGGCGCTTCATGTCCGCGACACCCATGCGAAATATCGTGCCTGCCTCAGAGACCACGTTTTCCTCGATCATGATGCTGCCCAAGTCGTTCGCGCCGTATCGCAGCGCAACTTGGCCGACCTCGAGTCCCTGCGTCACCCACGAGCTTTGGATGTTCGGGATATTGTCGAGGTAGATTCGGCTGAGAGCCTGCATGCGCAAATACTCGGTGGCCCCGGCCTCTGGGGCGTTGAGCCGGGTGTTTTCCGCCTGGAATGTCCAGGCGATGAATGCCGTGAAGCCTCCGGTCTCGTCCTGCTGACGCCGCACCCGCTCGAGATGTTCAATCCGCTGCCCAAGCGTCTCGACGTGTCCGAACATCATCGTCGCTGTTGAAGCCATATCCAACCGGTGCGCCACCGCCATCACCTCCAACCAGTCGTCGCTCATCGACTTGAGCGGCGAGATGCGCTGGCGAACCTCGTCGACCAGAATCTCGCCGCCGCCGCCGGGGATCGAGCCCAGGCCAGCGTCGCGAAAATCCCGGATCAGTGTCTCCAGCGGCTCGTCGAACACGTCACGAAAATGAATGAACTCGCTGGGGCTGAAGCCGTGAATGTTGATCTGCGGAAACTTGTCGCGGATGTGCGACAGCAGGTCGAGATACCATTGCTTGCCGAGCTTCGGGTGATGCCCGCCCTGCATCAGGATCTGCGTGCCGCCCAGCGCGATCGTCTCCTCGATTTTTTGGTCAATCTCGTCGTGGGTGATCACGTACGAGTCGTCCTGTTTTTCCGTCCGCCAAAACGCGCAGAACTTGCAGTACACGTTGCAGACGTTGGTGTAGTTGATGTTGCGATCGACGATGTAGGTGGCGATGTCGTTGCCCCGCCCGCCGTAGGCGTCCGCCTTGGCCAAGCGGCGGCGGCGATCCGCCAGCGCGCCCAACTGCGGCAGCGGCAGTTCGTACAGCGTTGCCGCCTCGTCGGCGCTTACGCGTCCGCCGTCACAGACCTTTTGACAGATTGCCTCCTTGGTGGCGTCCAAGCCCACGCCGCGAATATAGGCCTCCACAGACAAAAGGCAACCCGCTTGGCCAAGCGCAGCCTACCCCTTTTTCTGCTTTTTGGCCCAGGCGTCGCGAAGGGTGACGGTACGGTTGAATACCGGCTTGCCGGGCTGGGAATCGACGGTATCGGCGCAAAAGTAGCCGGATCGCTCGAACTGGAATCGCTCGCCCGGTGCGGCGTTGGCCAAGCCCGGCTCGAGCCGGGCATCGCGAAGCACCTCAAGTGAGTTCGGGTTCAGGTAGTCGAGATAGGTTTTGCCGTCCTCCTCCCGATTTGGGTCTTCAACGGTGAACAACCGGTCGTATAGCCGCACCTCCGCCTCGTGCGCGTGCGCCGCGGAGACCCAGTGGATCGTGCCCTTGACCTTGCGGCCGTCCGGCGCGTTGCCGCCGCGCGTCTCGGGATCGTAGGTGCAGTGCAGTTCGGTCACCTCCCCGGCAGCGTTCCGGATGACCTCGTTGCAGGTGATGAAATAGGCGAAACGCAACCGTACTTCGCGGCCCGGGCCAAGCCGGTGAAATTTCGACGGCGGATCCTCCATGAAATCGTCCCGCTCGACGTAAATCTCGCGTGTAAACGGAACCGTGCGCGACCCGGCTTCGGGGTTCTTCGGGTGATTGGGCGCCTCCAGTTCCTCGACGGCCCCCGCGTCGAAATTCGTGATCACCACCTTCAGCGGCCGCAGCACCGCCAAGCGGCGCGGCGTGGTGTCGTTCAGGTCGTGCCGGATGCTGTGCTCAAGCAGCGCGACATCAGTGAGGCTGTTGAACTTGGTCATGCCGATCGTCTTGCAGAACGCGCGGATGCCCGACGGCGTGTAGCCTCGGCGGCGCAGCCCGGAAAGGGTCGGCATGCGCGGGTCATCCCAGCCGCTGACGCGCCCCTCCTCGACCAGCGTGAGCAATCGCCGCTTGCTCAACACGGTGTAGGTGAGGCTCAGTCGCGCAAATTCGATTTGCCGCGGGCGGCGGTCTATGGTCACGTTGTCGAGCACCCAGTCGTACAGCGGTCTGTGCACCTCAAACTCAAGCGTGCAAAGCGAGTGGGTGATGCCCTCGATCGAGTCGGACAGGCAATGCGTGAAGTCGTACATCGGGTAGAGGCACCACTGGCTGCCGGTGCGGTGATGCGGCACCTTGCGAATGCGATACAGCACCGGGTCGCGCATGTGCAGGTTCGGCGACGCCATGTCGATCCTGGCCCGCAACACCCGTGTGCCGTCGGCAAACTCGCCGTCGCGCATGCGCTGGAAGAGCGCCAGGTTTTCCTCCGGTGACCGATCCCGAAACGGGCTGTTCGTTCCCGGCCGTGTCGGCGTGCCCCGATGCTCGGCGATTTCCTCCAGCGTCAATTCACAGACGAACGCCTTCCCGGTCTCGATCAATTCGACCGCAAATGCGTAGAGCTTTTCGAAATAATCGGAGGCAAAGAAAATGTTTTTGCCCCAGTCGAAGCCAAGCCACTGGACGTCCTCCTTGATCGAGTCGACGTACTCGATGTCCTCCTTGGCCGGGTTCGTGTCGTCGAATCGCAGGTGGCAGATGCCACCCTTGTTTTCCTGCGCGATGCCGAAGTTGAGGCAGATCGACTTGGCATGGCCAATGTGCAGGTAGCCGTTCGGCTCCGGCGGAAATCGGGTCACCGTCGAGGCGTGCCTGCCGTTGGCCAGGTCATCTGCGACGATCTCTCGGATGAAATCGAGTGACTCTGGCTTGGCCTCGCCGGGGTCGGATTCAGCAGAGTTGTAGTTTGTGTTGCCCATCACAGGTGCTTCGCTTGGCCAAGCGGCAGCGAAGCGCGGAGCGTAATTGAGCCACAAAACAAAGAAAAGCGCATTAGCTTGGCCAAGCGAAAGCGGCTACTCCAACGACGCCTTGAGCCTGGAAAAAAAATCACGTTCCTCCTCCTCGGAGACCGGTTCCGCGTCGTCGCCGTGCACGATCAATTCCTCCGGAATCTCTTTCAGGAACGGCGACGGCTGGCAGGGTATCAATTCGCCAAACTTCCGCCGGCTGCCGCAGTGGCTCATGGTGAGCGTGCGCTGCGCGCGGGTGATTGCCACGTAAAACAACCGTCGCTCCTCATCCACCGTCCCCTCGACCTTGGAGCGGGCGTGTGGGATTAGTCCATCCTCCACGCCCGCGATGAATACGTGCGGGAACTCCAACCCCTTGCAACTGTGCACGGTGATCAATGTCACGACGTCTCCGGCTTCCTCATCGTCGTCACGTTCGCGATCAAGCGAGATATGTTCCAGATAGCGATGAAGCCGCTCCGGCACCGGGCGATCCGCCGGGCAAAAGTCGGGATCCATCGAATCGAGCAAATCGACGATGTTGCGCACACGGTTCTCGGCGCTTTCCGCGTCCTTTTCCATGCGGCGCATCTCCCGAAACAAGCCAACCTCCTCAAGCCAACCGGTGCACCATGCCTTGAGCGGGGCGGCCGGATGAACGGGGACCGGACGGTTCAACCGCTCGTTGACCGACTCCACCAACTCGACAAAATCAAGGATGCTCTCCACCGTGCGCGGCTTGAACTGGCCAAGCGCTGCCTCGTCGCGCATGACGCCAAAGACCGAACAGCCACGCTCCTGGCTCAGCGCGAGTAATTTCTCCATCGTGGTGTTCCCCAGGCCACGCGCGGGAACGTTGGCGACACGAAGCAGGCCGGTGTCGTCGTCGGGGTTGAGGAACAACTTGAGGTATGAGACGAAATCGCGAATCTCGCGCCGGTCAAAAAAACTCTGCCCGCCGACGAGATTGTAGCGGATTTCAGCCTTGCGCAGCGCCGTCTCAAGCGGACGCGATTGCTGGTTGGTGCGGAACAGGATCGCCTGCTCCCGCCACCTCACTTTCTTGATACTGCGGTTGAACTGGATCTCCTCGACCAGCGCACGCGCCTCCTCTTCCTCATCGCGAAACTCCCAAAGCGTGATCGGCTCGCCGTCGCCCTTGTCGGACCACAGTTTTTTTTCACGGCGCTGGGTGTTGTTTTTGATGACTGCGTTCGCGGCCTCGAGGATCGTGTTGGTGGAGCGATAATTTTGCTCGAGCCGAATGACCTGGACATCGGGAAAATGTTTCTCGAGGTCGAGCAAGTTGGCCACCTCGGCCCCACGCCATCCGTAGATGCTCTGGTCGTCGTCGCCCACCACGCAAAAGTTGCGATGCGCCTTGGCCAAGCCGTGAACGAGCTGAAACTGCGAATGGTTGGTGTCTTGATACTCGTCGACCATGATGTAGCGGTACCTCTCGCGGCACTCCTTGAGGGCCTCCGGGCAATCGGCGAAAAGCCGCAGTACCAGCAAAATGAGGTCATCAAAATCGACAGCATTGCTGGATTTGAGCGTCTGCTGGTAGGTCGTAACCAAGCGCTTGGCCAAGCCGGCCAACTCCTGGTCCTCTGCGACCAATTCATCACTGTTGGTGTTGCGCCAGCGACTGATCAACGACAGGACGGCTTGCGGGTCGGGCTTCCTCGACCCAATTGAAACTTGGCTCAGGATGCGGCGAACCACGCCCAACTGCTCCGCGGCATCGTAAATGACAAAGTTTTTCTTATAGCCCAGTTTCGTGATATGCCTGCGCAATATGCGGACACACAGCGAATGGAATGTGCAAATCGTCGGCCGCTCCGCTTGACCGCTCTCATCGATGAGTCGCCGCTTGGGCACAAGGCTTTTCACGCGATCCTGCATCTCGCGAGCAGCTTTGTTGGTAAAGGTGACCGCGAGAATGTTTCCGGGTCGGATGCCGCGCGAGATCATGTAGGCCACGCGACCAGTGATGACACGCGTCTTGCCAGTGCCGGCCCCGGCGAGGATGAGCAACGGGCCGTCTACGGTACGCACAGCCTGCCTTTGCTCTGGGTTCAGCGAAGTGAGCTCCATCCAGCGGCGCGGCTTCAGGAGTTGGAGAATAACATCGGGGGTTTGACCAGGCGCTTGGCCAAGCGGTCAGGCTACACTCCCGGTTTTCGCGGGCTTCTTCTGTTCCGACTCCCCATCCCCCCCCTCTTCGCCGCCCGGCTTGTCGCTCTTGTA
>NYYJ01000058.1 GCA_002686755.1 Verrucomicrobiales bacterium | reverse complement strand
AAGTTATTACTGATTTATCACTCCTCCCTCAAACCTCAATTAACTCCTTCGATCTGAAGTGTTTATTACAGATCCCCCCCACTAATCGTTCGGTTTACCGTCCCAACTAGTCCACCAGTTTTTGAACTGTTTCCACTGGGCATGAAGGTACTCGCGCTGGCTATAACTGAGTCGGTCGGTGGAATGCAGCTGATGAGTGAACTCGGCATGGCCCTCCAACACCATGAGTTCTTTGTAATACAAGACCAGATCCGGCCCTTCGTCGAACTTGGATAGCACCGACAAGGCGTCATCAAGCACNCTGGCTAGGCGCCGTGCCTCGGCATCNCCGCCCGCCGCTTTTTCGCAAAGTTCAACCAGTCGCAGCACTTCGGTCGGCAGGGCATTGCCGACACCCGTGATCGCACCCGTGGCACCGCACCGGACGTAGCCGTGAAAAACCTGCGTGTCCACTCCGACCATTAGCGTCAAGCCGGAGTCGCGGTGGGTGATGTTTTCTGCGGCGTAGGTCAGCGAGTCGGCCCCGCCGAATTCCTTGAAGCCGATCAGATTCGGGAACTCGCGGTTCAGGTCAAAAAACAGGTCGGCTTTAGTCTCGAATCCGTAATAGGGACTGTTGTAAATGACCGCCGGCAAATCCACCGCCGCACTGAGAATATCGGCAAAGTGGGAACGCTGTGCCCCCGGCGAAATACCTCGGGACAGCACACGAGGAATCACCATCAACCCGGCCGCGCCGACCTTACGTGCATGTGCCGCGTGGCCGACCGCCTGCCTTGGACTCTGCGCCCCGGTGCCGACCACCACCGGCACACCGGCCTTGGCCAACCGGCTCACGCCCTCCTGACGCTGCTCATCGGTCAGCAACGGCCAGTCGCCCATGGAGCCGCAGTACACCACCCCGCGCATCCCGCTCTCAACCAAGCGCTTGGCAGTGGCCACCAGTGCATCAAAGTCAGGTGTGCCGTCCCCATCGCAGGGCGTCATCAGGGCGGGAATGCACCCACGAAAAATGTTCGAACTCATCGGCGCGAAATCATCCGCACCCAGCACCCGTTTGGTCAACTCTGATGACGTTTACGCCAGCAGGTTATGTACGACTTTTCCGTGGACGTCAGTCAGGCGGAAATCGCGGCCCTGGTGCCGGTGGGTGAACCGTTCGTGATCCATGCCGAGGCAGTGCAGGATGGTGGCGTTGAGGTCGTGGACGTGCACCTTGTCCCGCTCTGCAAAATAGCCAAAGTCATCGGTCGCACCATGGACGGTGCCCGGCCGGATGCCGCCGCCGGCCATCCAGACGGTGAAGCCGTGCGGATGATGGTCGCGGCCGTATCCGGAGCCGTCGCCCTGCGCCATCGGCGTCCGGCCGAACTCGCCGCCCCAGATCACCAGTGTCTCGTCGAGCAGGCCGCGTATTTTCAAGTCGGCGATCAGGGCCGCGATGGGCCGATCCACCGCGCGGCAACGCTCGGTGTGCTGCTTCGCAATCTCGCCGTGAGAATCCCAGCCCTTCTCGTACAACTGCACAAACCGCACGCCACTCTCGCTTAAGCGCCGAGCCAACAGGCAATTGTTGGCGAAGGACACCCTACCCAGCTCGGCCCCGTAGGCCTCACGCACCGTCTGTGGCTCACTCGCAATGTCCGCCAACTCAGGCACAGCGGTCTGCATTCGATACGCCAACTCGTACTGCTTGATACGGGCGAGGATCGCCGGATCGTTCACCAACTCGTAGCGTCGACGGTTCAACGCACCCAGCAGATCAACCTGGTCACGACGGGCCTCGTGACTGACACCATCCGGATTCTTCAGGTACAACACCGGATCGCCCTGAGTTCGGAGTGACACACCCTGATGTTCCTGCGGCAGAAATCCCGCACCCCAATAGCTATCGAGCAGCGGCTGTCTATTTGTTCCGGAAGCAAGCACAATGTAAGCCGGCAGGTCGCTGTTGTCAGTACCCAGTCCGTACGACGCCCACGCCCCTAGCGAAGGCCAGCCGAACCGCACGTTGCCGGTGTTCATGAAAGTCACCGCTGGGTCGTGGTTGAACGTGTCGGAATGCAGCGACCGGACGACTGCCAGTTCATCGGCCACTCCAGCCACATGTGGGAAAAGTTCCGAGATCTCAGTCCCACTTTGTCCATGGGGCCGGAACTTCCATGGCGACCCCTTCACCTTCGGCTCCTTCGTTTTGATCATCGCGAACTCGTGGTTCTTGATGATGCCCGCCGGCATCGGTTGACCATCGAGCTTGGTAAGCAGCGGCTTGGGATCGAACGTGTCCACGTGCGACGGGCCACCCGACATGAAGAGGCTGATCACCCGCCTGGCTCGAGGCGCAAAGTGAGGCCGCATCGGCTGTGCCACCGCCTGTTCGCGCAGGAGGCAACCCAGCGCAAGGGTACCGAAACCTCCCGCCGCACGCCCAAGAAACGCCCGACGAGTCTGGTCGGCCAAAAAGTCAGGTTGGATTGCGGACGGAATCATTCGCGGGTCAACCTTTCGTCGAGGTTCAGCAACACTGCGGCAAGGGCCGTCCACTCCTCCCGCTTGGCCAAGCGCTGTTGTTTTACGAACTCAAGACACTCTACCCGCTCCAGTGCGTCCGGCGGTCGGGAGAAACAGATCCAGAATGCCTGCTCCACCTTGGCCAAGTCACTCCCCCGCTTGGCCAGGCGTTTGGCCAAATCCTTCGCAGCGGCGTTCATGCCCGGCTCGTTCAACCCCACCAACGCCTGCTGCGGTGTGTTCGTCACCGTGCGCTTGGCCACGCAGATCTTCCGCGTTGGTGCGTCGAATGTGGACATCACCGGGTGCAGCATCATGCGTTTCCAGTAGGTATAAATCGACCGACGAAACCTTCCCTCACTGGTCGAGTTCACCCACTTGAAATTTGAGTTGCCCGGCAAATCCTGTCCGCGCTCCTCGTACAACCCGGCCGGCTGCATGGGAAACACGCTTGGCCCACCGATGCGCGCCGACAACTGCCCCGCCGCCGCCAGTGCGCCATCCCGAATCTGCTCGGCTGGCAGGCGCACGCGCGGGAACCACGCAAGCAGCCGGTTCTGCGGATCGACCGCTTCAATATCCGGACGCCGCCGGGATGCCTGACGGTAGGTCGCGGAATTTACGATCAACCGGTGCATCGCCTTCACATCCCAACCGCTCTCGACGAATCGCAACGCCAGCCAGTCAAGCAGCTCCGGGTGCGACGGCTGATCACCATATCGCCCAAAATCAGCCACCGTCCGCACCAAGCCTTCACCAAAGTGATGCCGCCAGATCCGGTTCACCGCCACCCTCGCCGTCAGCGGCTGATCAGCCGAAAACAACCATCGCGCAAAGTCGAGCCGATCCGGCGGAGCACTGTCCTCCTTTTTGAGCGGTGGCAAAATCTTCAGCATCCCGGCGACAACCTGTTCACCCTTGTTTTTGAAATCGCCGCGCACCAGCAGATGCGTCTCGCGAGGGCTGGGCAACTCGTCCATCACCGGCACCTCCATCGCGGGGGCAACCTTGGTCAACTGATCCGACAACCGACGATACTCCCTGAAAGCCGGGCTTGATAGATCAATCCCACCTGGATTCTCAATCGTTCGGTCGTACAACCGCACATCGGTCAGCCGACCATCGAAGCGAAACACTCTAGCCTTGGATGAATTTTCAAAGCCTGCACCCACGGCGAGTCCCCGGGCGCTCTTGGCAATCGTTTTCGGAATCGGCCCCTCAATCCGCACCTCCATGTCCTCGATACCATCCACAAAAAAACGAACTGCCCTGCCGGCCTCGAACACCACAGCCACATGATGAGGTCGGCCGTCGTCGACACGCTGGCTACCGTAGGCGACCACGCCTTTAAACGTAGCTGCATCGGAGGAAAACCAAGCGAACAGTTTTCCCGGCTCAGCCTTCTCATCGCCCTCGCCGCCCACGCCAAAGACGTAGCTACGCTCCCCGGCCTGCCAGTCGTATTTGGACACGATGTCACCGATCGGCGCGAATGTCTCAATCTCCGCCGTGATTGTCAGGCTACCGGTCAGGCTGAATTGATCTGCGTTCGCAACCTGAGTCGCTTCCGACCACTCGCCGACCAACCCCTCGTGCTCCCCTTGGTTAAACGGGAGATCTTCACGCAACTTGGCCAAGCGCTTGATCAAGCTTTCCCGTTCCAACCGGGCGGCCGGGGGAGCGTACTTCATCAACGGCCCGTGCACGCCAAAGCCGGTACCGAGATGCGGCACGTTGTTGAAGATGGCGAACATCTCATAATACTCCCTTTGGCTGATCGGGTCGTGCTTATGGTCGTGGCACTCCGCGCATTCCAACGTCAGGCCAAGCCAGGTCCGCCCGGTGGCCTCCAGCCGGTCGACGATGCCCTTTATGCGAAACTCCTCCTTGCGCGGGTTGTTGCCCTTAGCCTGCATCGCATGCCGATGAAACGCGCTGGCCACCCGCTGCTCTGGGGTCGCGCCCGACACGAGATCACCCGCGAGTTGATCGATCGAAAACTGGTCAAACGGCAGGTTGTCATTAAACGCGGCGATCACCCAGTCACGGTACGGCCAGACATTGCGCGTGCGATCCGCCGCATAGCCGGATGTATCGGCAAACCGCGCGAGATCAAACCAGTCCTGCGCCTGGCGTTCCCCAAAATGAGGCGAGGACAACAACCGCTCGACAAACCGCGAATAGGCTCCCGGCGAGTCGTCTTGTACAAAAGCAAGCGCCTGATCCGGAGACGGCGGCAGCCCGGTCAGGTCCAGCGACAACCGCCGGACTAGGGTCGAGCGGGAAGCCTCCGGGGACGGCGCAATCCCCTCCGACTCGAACCGGGCTAGGACGAATCGGTCGATCCCGTTTCGCACCCAGCTCAAATCCCGCACCTCCGGCGGCGGACTTATCCGCGGCGGCACAAACGCCCAATGCTCCGCACCGACCAAAACAGGCCAAACCATTGGAACTAAAGAGAGCCAACGCCCAAAACATAAAGTACGGAACACCCCCGGAATTTGGATTTTCACAAAGGTCAACTCAAGTCCAAACCAGACCTGCGATAACCAATGGGGACAAGTTCATCCCAATTAGGTGGGTTGAGAGGCGGGTTGTTAAGCCAGCCAAGCGGCCGCCCGTTTGTCAATAGATTAAATTACATATAATTTTTATTTATTTGACANCAAAAAAAAGTTACCACAGCATCCTCTCTTCGGGTGGATGTTCCGCCCGATTTTAACCGAAAGGAGATAAAACATGAGAGTAGCAATCCTAGTTTTAGGAATCATTGGAAGTATTCTGGCGCTTGCATTTGGCGCCTGTGCCGGGGCTTGCGCCGGTGCGTTGGGCGGCTTGGATGATGCGATCGTGCAAGGCGTAACCGAAGCTGCGGAGGAGTCCGGAGAAGGCCTGAGCGAAGAAGACAAAGAAGGCCTGGCTGAACTTCAGGAAGAACTCGCAGGGGCTGATGAAGCCGCTTCCGATCTCGGGAACGTTGCGATGTTCGCCAGTGTCCAAGGGATTCTCGGCCTGATCGGCAGTATCATGGCCTTCATCGCCCTTGGCAAAGGCAACAAGGCAACCACCGGCGGGGTGTTGATCCTGGTGGCCGTGGTGGCATCGCTTTGGGCGGGTGGCTTCCCCTCCATCGGGGTATCAAACGCCCTTCACTTGATTGCCGGGATTCTGGCGTTTGTCGCTGCACCGGCTGCGGCGGCGGCCGAGGCTTGATTACGAGTATCTCTCCAGACAAACACCCAATGGACTTTTGTCCGGTTGGGTGTTTTTCTTTTTTTCGAGCGACCTTTCCATGTGGCCTGAAATACCCATCCCGTTTGGCACGTATCCCGGGCCACTCCACACGTACTCGCTGCTGATCGCGCTCGGGGTTTGTCACTTGCTCCTCGGGGTGGATGCCGCCGTGCGCAAACAAAAACTGGCCCTCGCGGAATCCGGCAAATACCTCTACTGTCTCGGGCTGGCCTGTGGGGGTGGTTGGGGGTTTGCCATGATCGTTACCCGCTGGCTGTACGATGGCCAAGCGCCGTGGGGCACAGCGGCTGCCATGCCGGGCCTCATCGGCGGCGCGGCCATCCTGTTCGTCGCGGCCAAGGTCGTTCGTCTGCCGTTGAAACAACATCTCGAATTGACGATTCCGTTTGTCTGTTACATGCACGCCTGGGGGCGATTGGGTTGTTTCATGGCGGGATGCTGTCATGGCGCACCGACTGACAGTTTTCTTGGGGTGCAATTCCCCGCCGACAGCCCTGCGTGCCAACTCCACGGCGAACAACCGGTACACCCGACGCAGTTGTACGAGGCGGGGCTGTTGGTCGCGCTTGGCCTGGCCACGCAATTCAAGGTGCCGCCCAGCTACAGGATTGCGGCGTATTTGTTGGCCTATGGAACGGGTCGGTTTTTTATTGAGATTCTCCGGGGTGACGATCGCGGCATCATCCACCTGATTCCGCAACTGTCGCCGAGCCAACAGTTGGCCCTGCTATTCGTGATCGCCGGAGGGTGCATCGCCATTCGCCAATTCCGCTTGGCCAAGCGGTGATGGTTGCTCACTCACAATCGACTTGGGGCAGGTCGGTGGTTGGCCAGATGGCAACGGTTTTGTCGGCGAATTCGGTTTCGGTGCAGTTTTCGGCGATTACTTTTGCTGGCTCGGGGAGGTTGAACGGGGGCAGCGTCAGGTTGATCGGGCGCCATTGGCCGGTGACGATGTCGTCGTTGCGGGTCACGCCGGGGAAGCTGGTGGTCAACAGCCACGCGGCGCCGGACCGGGCGATGTTGGCCAGCGCCGCCTGCGCATCGGCGAACGACAGGTGCACGAGGCAGTCGCGGCACAACACAGCATCGACGGCCGGCAGCGTGTCGTGGACCAAATCCAGTTTTTGAAAAGCCACACCGTCGCGCGCGTGTTGCGCCCGGTTGCGCTCGATGAGGTCGCCGACCAGATCGCCGCCGATGTATCGCACGCTGCCGAGGTCGGTTTGCTGCATCCAGTGAAAGTCGCCGCACGGCAGGTCGAGCAGTGACGCCGCGCCCAACTCCGCGAGCAGTGCCGGCAATTCGCGGCGGATCGGCTCGGTTTCCTCCAGCGTCGAGCCGGGGCCGGAGACCGACTCGGCCTCGTTCCAATGATTCGTCTCGTAGATGTGACGGAACCGTTCCTCGGCGGTGCCGAAGCGCTTGGCCAAGCGCCGACCGGAACGGCGCTGCAGCCAGCGGTAAAGCGGCGGGACGAACTTCCGGAGCGCCCGCTCGGTGCTCTGGCGCATGTCGGCCATTACTCGTACTCCTTTCGGGAGAACAGCCACATCCCCAGCGCGAGAAAACCAAGGGAGGCGGCGATCAGCACGCCTATGGCTGTGCCGCCGGTGACCGGGTCGTAGGCCGGGATGATCGGCCGCAGGCCAAGCGGAGACGATTCGTCGTACAGCCAACTGTTGGCATAAAACGAGACGGTGATGCACTTGACCACCCCGGGGATGTTCGCGGTGAGGGCCTCAATCATCAGCGCGTAGCCAAGCGCGAGGAATGTCGCCCGGCGTACCCACGCGCTGAACAGCAGAAACAAACCGACGTAGCAGGTCGTGGCGAGCGCAACCACCGGCGCAAACCCGCGCAGGGCCAACAGCCCGTCCGCACCGAACGCCAGGCAAAGCGCGGCCAAGCCCCCAAGCGTGACGCCGAGGGTGAGCAGCAGGACGGCGGCGTACTGCGACAGGTAAATCAACGGACGCGGGATGCTGGTGCTGAGGAGGTACACCAGCGTCTGCCCGGTGCGCTCGCCGGAAATGGCCGACGAGGCGTAGGCGAGTGAGATGATCGGCAGCAGGAAGCCCATGAACAACCGCGAGTTAATCTTGGGCACCAGTTCCTCGATGCCACGGTACGCCTCGGCCCGGAGAATCAGAGACAAGGTGATCATGATGGCCATCGCCAAGCCGATCAGCACGGCGATCACGATCGTTTGCCGCGAGAAAAACTGGCGACGCAGCGTCAGTCGAAAGACCTGCAGGCAGGCGGCGAGTGGCGGGATGTTTGATCTGCTGCCCATGCGTTACTCCGGCCGCGAAGCCTTTTCCATCAGGTAATCAAACACCGCCTCGGCCGTGGTGTCGGTGGCCTTGAGCCGGTGGACGTTGACGTCGTGCGTGGTCGCGAATTCGCCGAATTCGGCGTAGAACCGGTTCGGG